>JAHUZY010000130.1 GCA_019264505.1 Phenylobacterium sp.
GCCTCGAGCCGGGCGACCAGATCCTCGGGCGCCGCCAGCTCGGCGTCCCAGAGGGAGCGGGAGCGGACGATGATCCGCCACTGGCCATTGGGCAGGGGCTCGACCACCTGCCAGTAGCGGCCCGAATAGGCCCGCAGGGCGCGCAGGTCCGTCAGGGCGGGGGCCAGCACCTGGCCTGAGGCGTCCACCGTGGCGCCGGCCAGCAGGTTGTCGATCAGTTCGGCCAGGCCCTCATCGAACCGGCGCAGGGCCGCCTGCTGGAACAGCAGGGACAGAACCACGGCCGAGATCAGCAGCACCGTGAGACTCCAGCCGGCCGCCAGGATCACCAGGCGTCGGACCAGGGAGGCGCTCTGCAGGGCCGCCAGCTTCACGGCCGTGACGGGCCCCGGCTCAAGAGGCGCTCGGCTCGGTTTCGTCGGCCGGGCAGGTCAGCCGGTAACCCAGGCCGCGGACCGTTTCGATCCGGTCGGACCCGATCTTCTTGCGGATACGGCCGACGAAGACCTCGATGGTGTTGGAGTCCCGGTCGAAGTCCTGGTCGTAGAGATGCTCGACCAGCTCGGTGCGGCTGATGACCCGGCCCTGGTGCATCATCAGATAGTGCAGCAGCCGGTATTCCAGCGAGGTCAGCCGCAGGGGCTCGCCATTGACCGAGGCCCGGGCCGCCCGGGGGTCCAGGCGCAGACCGCCGCAGGTCAGGTTGGGCGCCGCATGGCCGGCCGAACGGCGCAGCAGGGCGCGCAGGCGGGCCAGCAGCTCCTCGGTATGGAAGGGCTTGGTCAGATAGTCGTCAGCACCGGCGTCGAAGCCCGCCACCTTCTCGCTCCAGGCGCCCCGGGCGGTGAGGATCAGCACGGGCGTGGCCACTTCGCCGCGCCGCCAGCGTTCCAGCACCGAGACCCCGTCCACCTTGGGCAAGCCAAGGTCCAGGATCACGGCGTCATAGGGTTCGGTCTCGCCCAGGAACTGGGCCTCCTCCCCGTCGGGGCCGTGGTCCACGGCGTAGCCGGCGTCGGCCAGGGCGCCCTTGAGCTGACGGGCCAGGTCCGGATCGTCTTCCACCAGCAGGATGCGCATGGTTGGGGCCTCCCCTTTTTAGTCTTCTCAGCCGCCCTGGCGGCCGATGATGGAGCCGGATTCGGCGTCGGCGATGAAGATGATCACCTTGCCGTCCGGGGTCTGCCACTGGACGAAATAGGCCGCACGGCCCCCGTGGGTCCCCTGGGTCGTGTTCAGGTGGCGGCCTGGCGTACGCTGGGCGATGGCCGACAGCACCTGCGACAGGGGGGCCTGGCGGCCGGCCCGCACCGCGGCGCGGGCGTCGTCCTGATCGCCACGCCCGGCCCCGAAGGACGAACGCAGGTCGGCCCCATACTGAGCCTGGGCGACCCCCGGGGCGCCTGCGGTCAGCAGCGCGGCGATGAGCACAAGGTGTTTCATGACTGCCGATCTAGGCCCGGGCGACTGAACCGTGGCTGAACGTCCTGCTTATGAAGCCGTGAGCCTGTGCTGTCACCCCGGCGGCCATCCCGTCAGGCGCCGCGACGGGGGGCGGGCTTGGGCTGGTAGGGCCGCTTGGCCCGCCAGGTCTCTGCGAAGGCGGTCAGCTCGGCGTCAGGCTTATCGGGCAGGGTGATGACCAGCCGGGCCAGAAGGTCCCCCCGCTGGCCGGCGGCGTCCGGCAGGCCGCGGCCCTTGAGGCGCAGCATGGCGCCGGCGTTGGCGCCCTTGGGCACGGTCAGGGTCACTGGCCCCTCCGGCGTCGGCGCCTCGACCTTGCCCCCCAGGACGGCGTCATAGACGGTGACCGGCAGGTCCATCACCAGGCGGTCGCCCTCCCGGTGGAAGATGGGGTGTGGCCGCACGGTCAGTTCGATGAAGGCGTCGCCGGGACCCGCGCGGCCCGGCGAGCCCTGGCCCTTGAGGCGCAGGGTCTGCCCCTCCCCCGCGCCCCTGGGGATGGTGACATCGATGGTGCGGCCGTCGGAGAAGGCGATGCGCTTCTTGCCGCCGGCGATGGCCTCCTCCAGGTCGATCTCGAGCTTCGCCCGGACATCGGCGCCGCGGGCCAACCCGCCGCCGAATCCGGCTCCGGGCCCCCGCGCGCCGCCGCCACGGCCGCCGAACATTTCGCCGAGGATGTCGCCGAGATCGACGCCGTCAAAGGTCTCGGCCCGGGTCTGGCCACGCCGGCCGCCCTCGAAGCCCCCCGGACTCCAGCCGCCGCCGAACCCACGGCCGGTCTCATGGCCATCGGCGTCGATCTCGCCGGCGTCGAACTTCTTGCGCTTGTCGGGGTCACCCAGGATGTCGAAGGCCGCGCTGACGCGCTTGAAGCGCTCTTCGGCCGCCTTGTCCCCGGGATTGGCGTCGGGGTGATGCTTCTTGGCGAGGTTGCGGAACGCCTTGCGAATCTCGTCCTCGCCTGCGCCGCGGGAAACGCCCAGTTCCTGATAGGGGTCGCGCGCCAAGGGGATGAACCTCTTCTGTCGTCTGTCGTCCGGTGATTTCTATGGGCTCTAGATTGTGCAGGCCGCCAAGTCACGCAAGAGGCTATGTGACAATTTAGACACACATCCTGTGGCATCAGCGGCCCTAGTCGCCGCTGCGATCCTCCAGCAGATCCCAGGCGGCATAGGACCAGGCGTCCTCGGGGTCGGCCAGCTCGTCCTCATTGAGGGTCTGACCTCGGATGGAGACCCCGGCCTCGTGGACGCTCTCAGGGTCTCCGGTCACCAGAGGGTGCCAGGCCGGCAGATCCTTGCCCTCATGCAGCCGCCGGTAGGCGCAGCTCAGCGGCATCCAGGGCAGTTTGGCGATATTGCCGGGCGTCAGCTTGATGCAGTCGGGCACATGCTTTCGCCGTTCAGCATAGTTGGAGCAGGCGCAGGTCTGCGGATCGAACAGCCGGCAATGCACGCGGGTGGGGATAACCTGACCGCTATCCTCGTCCTCGAAGCGAACGAGACAGCAGAGGCCGCAGCCATCGCATAGGCTCTCCCACTCCTGGGCCGTCATCTGCTGGAGGGTCTTGGCCTGCCAAAAGGGTTTGTGCCTGCTCACGGGACCGTCCTAAACCCAAAGCGCCTCCGCCACCAAACGCCCCGCCGCATCGCCCGCCCGGAACCGCCGACAGACGTGAACGACTGGACCCTGGACCCCTACCGATTTCCGGACGACGAGCCGGGCCGGCCGCGCAAGCCGCGCCCGCCGCAGCCGCGCGCGCCTGTGGCGGAGACTGAGGCTCCGGAGGCGTCGCCAGCGCCTCCTCCGCGGCCGGGCGTCGATGACGATGGCTTCGGCCGCCGCCCCCAGCC
>JAHUZY010000452.1 GCA_019264505.1 Phenylobacterium sp.
CCCGCCCCCGCGCGGCGCCCCCCTCGCCCCCCCCGCGACTCCCTTTCAGCGCCTCTCAACAACAAGGAAACGCCCATGCGCGCCCTCGCCCTGGCCACCCTCCTGGCGTCCCTCGCCGCCGCGCCCGCCGCTGCGGAAATCACCCGCGTGGGGCCCGAGACCTCGCCCATCGCCAGCGCCGTGGTCGTGCCGGCCGGCTATGACATCATCTATGTGAGCGGCATCACCCCGCCGGTGACCAATGCGGGCGCTCCGGAAGGGACCCCCCGGGAGTTCGGCGACACCAAGACCCAGACCATCGGCGTCATCGAACGCATCAAGGCCATCCTGGAATCCCAGGGCGCCGGCCTTGGGGATGTGGTGATGATGCGGGTCCTGCTGGTGGGCGATCCGGCCCTGGACGGCAAGATGGACTTCGCCGGCATGATGGAGGGCTACCGCCAGTATTTCGCCAATGCCGAACAGCCCAACAAGCCCGCCCGGATCACCTCGCAGGTCTCGGCCCTGGTGGCGCCGGGCATGATGGTGGAGATCGAGGTTCAGGCCGCCGTGAAGCCGAAATAGAGCCAGGACTTCCGCCAAAGGTGGGGCGCCTCTAGGATCAACGGCGGTCGACTGCGCCGCCTGCAGGCGCTTCGCCGACCCGTACGCCTGGGAAGGGTCCTGTTTGAGCTTCGAACAACTCGCCACCCTGGCTGTCCTGGCCGCGGTCGTCGTCGCCCTGCTCAGCGACCGGGTGAGGGCCGATGTCGCGGCCATGGTCGCGGCTGCGACCCTTCTGGCTCTGGACGTGATCAGCCTGGAGGACCTGGGCCGCGGCCTGGCCAGCCCGGCCCTGGTGGCGCTCGCCTCGCTCTTCATCATCGCCCGGGCCCTGGACGTGACCGGCGGCATGGGCGTCATCATTCGCTCGGCGGCCCGGATGACCGACCGCATGGGCGCAGCCTCGGCGCCAGTGATCATCACCCTGTGTGGGTCGCTTTCAGCCTTTCTGAACAATACGCCCCTGGTAATCCTGGCGGCGCCGATCATGCAGGATTCGGCCCGGCGCCTGGGCATTTCCCCCAAGCGGCTGCTGATTCCTCTGTCCTACGCCTCGATCATGGGGGGCGCCTGCACCCTGATCGGCACCTCCACCAACCTTTTGGTGGACGACATGGCCCAGCGCCAGCACCTGGCCCCCTTCGGTCTGTTCGAGATCACCGGCGTTGGGCTGGCGATCGCGGCGGTTGGGGCGCTTTACCTGGCGTTCGTCGCCCCCCGGCTGCTGCCGGCTGACGATGCGGGCGTCGAGAGCGCCAGCATCCTGCCAGAGGCGCCGCCGCCGCTGCGTCTGGTCCCGGCGCTGGTCAGCGTCACGGTCTTCGCCTTTGTGCTGGGCGCCGCGGCCGGCGGGTTGCCCATCGCCGTAGTGGCCTTTGTCGGGGCCATGGCGCTGCTGGCCTTTCAGGTCATGAAGCCGGAAGAGGCCTATTCCGGCCTGCGGCCGCAGGTGCTGCTGATGATCGGCGGCATGCTGGTGGTGGGTGAGGCCCTGGGCAAGACGGGCCTCGCCTTCCAAGCGACGAACACCGTGGCCGCCTGGACCCAGCCGCTGGGTCCCATCGCGGCCCTGGCCATCATCTATGTGGCCACCTCGATCCTGACCGAGATCATGTCCAACGCCGCGGTGGCGGTGCTGATCACCCCGCTGGCGATCGGCCTGGCCGAAAACCTCGGGGTCGATGCGCGGCCCTTCGTGGTGGCGGTGATGATGGCCGCCAGCGCGTCCTTCGCCACCCCGGTCGGCTATCAGACCAACACGATCGTCCATCAGGTCGGCGGCTACACCTATATGGACTTCGTCCGGGTCGGCCTGCCGCTCAACATCATCTCGGCGATCGTCGCCGTCTGGGTGATCCCCCGGATGTTCCCGTTCTAGAGCCCTTTTGATCCGATAACCGGGTCACACTTCGGAATTTGCTCTAGGACCGCCGCGCCAGTTCAATCCGACATCAGGGCGCGGACGAAGTCGTCCCGCCAGGCCGAGACGTCGGAACTGCGCAGGTCGGCCATCAGCCGCTCCCAGCGACGTCGGCGCTCGGCCAGGGGCATGGCCAGGCCCCGCAGGATGGCGTCGGAGACGTCCTCGCGGCTGAACGGGTTGACGATGAGGGCTTCGCCCATCTGCTCGGCGGCGCCGGCGAACCGTGAAAGGATCAGCACGCCGGGATCCTCAGGGTCCTGGGCGGCGACATATTCCTTGGCCACCAGATTCATGCCGTCCCGCAAGGGGGTGACCAGACCGAGCTTGGCGGCGCGGTAGATCCCGGCCAGCTGGTCCCGGCGATAGCCCCTGTTCACATAACGGATCGGCACCCAGTCGACGGTGGAGAAGGCGCCGTTGATCCGGCCCGAAACCCCGTCCAGCCGCCCGCGGATCTCCTGATAGGCCTCGACGTCCTCCCGGCTGGGGGTGGCGATCTGCAGGAGGAAGACCTTTTCGTGCAGGTCGGGATTGTCGTGCAGGAACTGCTCATAGGCCAGGAAGCGCTCCTCCAGCCCTTTGGAATAGTCGAGCCGGTCGACGCCGATGATCATCTGGCGGTCGAGCATGCTGGTCTGCATGCGCGCGTATTCGGCCTTGGCTGTCTCCCCATCCAGGGCGGCGGTGAACTCGGTCACGTCCATGCCGATGGGAAAGGCGTCGAACTCGGCGGTCCGGCCAAAGGCGCTGAGCCGCCGGCCTTCACCCAGGGCGCCGCCGGCCTCGTGAACCACATAGTCCTTGAAGGCCTCCAGGGAGTCCTGGGTCTGGAAGCCCACCAGATCATAGTCGAACAGAGCCTCCACCAGCTGGGGGTGCCGCGGCAGGGTGGTGATCAGGTGGCGGGCCGGCCAGGGGATGTGAAGGAAGAAGCCGATGCGGTTCTTCACGCCCCGCCGGCGCAGCTCCTGGGCCAGCGGAATCAGGTGGTAGTCGTGGACCCAGACAAAGTCGTCCTCCTCGATCAGGGGCAGGACCGTCTCGGCGAAGCGCGCATTGACCCGGGCATAGCCCTCGCCGAACGACCGCTCATAGGCGGTGAGATCGACCCGGTGGTGGAAGAGGGGCCAAAGGGTCTTGTTGGCGTAGCCGTTGTAATATTCCTGAACGTCCTGGTCCTCGAGATCCATGGTCGCCACGGTCACGCCGCCGGCTCGCTGGACGCCGACCTGGCCGGTGTAGGTCGCGGTGGTCTGACCGCTCCAGCCGAACCAGGCGCCGGAGTGCTCCCGCAGGGCCGCAGCCAGCGCCATGGCCAAGCCCCCCTGGGTGCCGCCGCCCGCGTCGCTCGGGGGGCTGACCCGGTTCGAGATGACGATGAGGCGGGCCATCAGGCGCTTCCGCCAGCCGGCGGGGCCTGGGCCAGCTGCGGCATCACCAGGTGCATGTGCGGATAGGGAATTTCGACGCCGGCGGCGTCCCAGGCCTGCTTGATCCGGCGATTGAAGGCGCGGCCCACGCCCCACTGGGCGCCGGGCGGCGTCTTGATCCGGCCGCGCAGCACGACGCCGCTGTCGGCCAGGGCGCTGACGTCCATGACTTCCAGGGGTTCGAGAATCTTCGGGCCGAGGTCGGGGTCGGCGCGCATTTCCTCGACCACCTCGGCCATCACCTCAAACGCCTTGTCGATGTCGGACTCGTAGGACACGCCCAGTTCCACCACGTGATAGGAGAAGACCTTGGTCATGTTGTGGATGATCTGCGCCTCGCCATAGGGCAGGACGTGCAAAGTGCCGTCCAGGGCCCGCAGGCGCAGGGTGCGGATGGTCATCTGCTCGACGACTCCGCTGGACCCGGCGATCTCCACCACGTCCCCCACCGCGACGATGTCCTCGGAAATCAGGAAGATGCCGGTGAGGAAGTCCTTCACCAGGGTCTGGGCCCCAAAGCCGATGGCCAGACCGATCACCCCGGCGCCGGCCAGCAGCGGGCCGATTTCCAGGCCGATCTCGGCCAGGATCATCATGGCGCCCATGATGATGATCACCCCGCGCGCCACCCCGTGCAGCAGCGGGCCGATGGTGTTGAGCTGGGCCTCGCGTCGGACCCCGCCAGACTTGTGATGGGCCATCTTGGCCAGCACGCGATTGACCAGCAGGGTGGCCAGTTCGGCCGCCGCAAAGGTGATGACCGCCAGGACGGCGATGCGCACCACACTCTGCACCACCTGCTGGCCAAGGCCTGCGGTCAGCCAGCCCAGAAGGTCAAAACCCCAGACGGAGGCCAGGGCGAAGAAGGCGGCCAGGACGAGGCCTGTCTCGAAGACCGCCCAGGTGACCTGGGTCACCCGGCGGGTGCGAATGGTCTTCTCCGCGTCCGCGGGGCCGGGGACAGCGCGCACGCCGCGCTTCAGCAGCCGGCGAACCAGGAGACCCACGCCGAACGCCGCGCCCAGGACCAGGGCCGAGAGGGCGACATTCAGGGCCAGGGCAGCCGGACCCAGCCGCAGAAGGGCGTTCCAGCTTTCCTGGAACCCGAGGATGACCTGTTCGCTTGCTGTGCTGACCTCCAAACCGGGGCCTCCCTGTATGTTGATCTCGCCGGTGTATTGATCTGGCGCTGCGCTCGCGGCGATGGCCGCGCTGAACCCGCCCTTGCAGAAAGGCGTCAGAGGGTTTTGGGTTCACCCCAACCCGGTGGGTCGGTTAGAGCTAACATGGGGCGGGCCTTGATGGGGTCTGTCTCACGGACCTGTGATGGTTGCGGCGGAGCACCTCAGATGATCACCCCCGGCCCAGGTTCGTCGAAGCCTTGACCCCCGAGGATTCAAAGCCGTCGCCGCGACAGCGGGCCGTATGGCGCCTGCGCGCGCAACTGCGGGCGCTGTATCACGGAGAGTCGCCGGGCGCGGTGCGGTTCCGTCTGGCGGTGATCGGCGTCGATCTGGCGCTGATCGCCTTCTTCATCGCCGCGCCCTTCCTGAGGGACACCCGGGCCTTCCTGCCTCTGGACCTGACCGTGGCGGCGATCCTCGCCGCCGACATGACCGCCCGGGCTCTGGCTTGGCGGAGCCTGAAATCCTGGATCCGACGGCCGATCGTGATGATCGACCTGTTCGTCCTGCTGACCCTTCTGTTTCCCACCATCTTCATCAACCTGGCCTTCCTGCGCGTGCTGCGCATCTGGACCCTGTTTCACAGCGACTTCTTCTGGGAGACGGTGGGCCACCGGTTCGACGACACCCGGTGGGAGGATGTGATCCGCGCGGCCGCCACCCTGGTCACCTTCGTCTTCGTGGCCACCGGCTTCGTCTACACCATGTATGTGGGCGAAGAGGGCGGGGTCAGCGGCTATGTGGATGCGCTGTACTTCACGGTGACCTCGCTCACGACCACCGGCTATGGCGATATCATCCTGCCGGGCATCACCGGCCGGCTGGTCTCCATCGTCATCATGATCTCCGGGATCACCCTGTTCGTGCGGTTCGCCCAGGCCCTGTTCCGGCCCTACAAGGTGCGCTTCACCTGCCAGGTCTGCGGCCTGATGCGGCATGAGCCGGATGCGGTCCACTGCAAGGCCTGCGGCGCCCTGATCAACATTCCCAACGAGGACTGAGCCTCGGCCCTCGCGGCCGACAAATTGCGGCCTGGCGCGGGAAATTTCGGTTCCGACAGCGAACATTGGTCGGCAGAACTCTGCTCTTCGCCGGCAGATTACCTTGCAAAGACAAAGGGTAACTTCCGGGAGTCTCCCCCGGGCCACACCCCCGCGCCTGCACAGAACTGTCATGTTTCCGTTGGGGAGCTGTCACGCAGCCTACCTAGAAGGGCGGTCGGGCAAGCGGGCGTTCAGATCTCACGGTGAGATTTGGGGACAGCCGGCGGCTGCGCAATTCAACGCGACGGCGGAGAGCAAGATGACCGGCACCACCACCCTGAGAAACCTGCTGATCACTTCGATCAGCGCCATGGCCC
>JAHUZY010000143.1 GCA_019264505.1 Phenylobacterium sp.
CGCCGATGTGGGCTCGGCGGTTGGTCTCTCAGATGTCTTCATCAGCGCGGGCAGCTTGACCAAGGTCCAAGGCCTGTTTGCCCTGAAGTGCGGCTGGGCTGTCGGGTCTGCGGCCAATATCGCCGCCATCCACGCCGCCAACCCGCAGGGGGATCTGGGCGTCTCCAAGCTGACCCACGCCATCGGCGCCCTGGTGCTGGAGGACATGGCGCCTTTCGACGCCCATTGGCGGGGCGTGCTGGCGGCCGCCCGCCCAGTGCTC
This sequence comes from Phenylobacterium sp., assembly GCA_019264505.1. GTDB lineage: Bacteria > Pseudomonadota > Alphaproteobacteria > Caulobacterales > Caulobacteraceae > Phenylobacterium. The sequence goes on from JAHUZY010000143.1 coordinate 263, forward strand.
TGCGCCCATGTGGACCGCATGGCGTCCGACGGTCTGATCGTGGGCGAGCCGCCCGCCTATGGCTGCATGTATTTTCCCCAGGTGCTCGGGGTCAGCGACACCCTTGGCCTCGCCTCCTGGCTCTGGGCCGAAGAGAAGATCGTCGTCGCGCCCGGTGAGTTCTTCGGCCAGCCTGGCCATGTCCGCATAGGGTTCGGCGGCGACGCCACGGCGCTCGACGAGGGGCTTGGCCGCCTGCACGCCGCCCTGCTGCGCCGCCGGGGGCTGGCGTGAGCGCGGGCTGGCAGCACGCTTTCGGCTTGGATGCGACAGTCGGTCTCGCCCGAGGGTCCGCATTGGACATGCGATGGGTCCCGGCTGCCTGCATAAACGATTTGCGACATGCCAGTGACGCTTGGGCATTCGAAAAGAAAAACCGGCGGTGGCTGACTAGTCTGACGTGACTGCCATCGCGGGCTTCGGACCTGGACGAGCGCACCTGCCCAAAGACGGCGGGGCGCGCGGGGCCGAGGCGCTTGGGACTTGGGGGCCGCTTCGGCCAATGGGGGATGTTATGAACGATCATTCGATCCGGCGACGCCTGCTCGCCACGACCATGCTCGGCGCGGCCATGGCTGCGGCCATCTCGGCCGCACCGGCGTCGGCTCAGTCGAGCGACGCCGCCGAGCTTCAGGAGATTATTGTCACCGGCTCGCGGATCCGCCGCGTCGAGGTGGACACTGCAGCGCCTGTGCTGAGCGTGGACCAGCAGTCCTTCACCGACCGCGGGGTGGTGCAGGTCGGCGATCTGATGAACCAGATCAGCTCCAACATCCCCAACTATCCGATCGCCGCTGGCTCTGGCTCCGCGGCGGGCGCGGGCCAGCAGTTCCCCAACCTCTTTGGCCTCGGCGCCGGGCGCACGCTCACCCTGGTCAATGGCCGGCGTTTCGTGGCCTCATCCAATGGCCTGGCCGGCTCGTCGGTGGACACCAACATGATCCCGCTCGGTCTGCTGGACCGGGTCGAGGTGGTGCAGGGCGGCGGCGCGGCCGTCTATGGCTCCGACGCCATCGCAGGCGTGATCAACTATGTGCTGAAGACCAATTTCGAGGGGATCGAGCTCGACGCCCAGACCGGCATTTCGTCGCGCAGCGACTATCCGGTCCACGCCCTGCGCGGGACGTTCGGCAAGAACTTCATGGACGACCGGGGCAATGTGGCCCTGAACCTGGAATGGTCGCAGAACGACTCCCTGCTCGACTATGACCGGCCGCGGAGCAATCTGGGCCGCATCACCGTGCCCAACCCCGCCAACACCTCGAGCACCGACGGCATCCCCTCGGTGAAGGAAATCTATGACGCCCGGTTCTGGGAGTTCAATCCCAACGGCGTGATTTTCACCACCCCGGCCCCGGTTCCGGGCTTCCTGCTTGGCCAGCAGTTCACCTCGGCCGGCGGGATTACGGCCTACAACCCCGGCTCGATCCAGGGCGTGCCCTTCGCCAGCGGTGGTGAGGGTCTGACCTATCGCGAGCTGGCGGCCCTGCGCACCGGCGTCGAGCGGTTCAGCGCCAACGCCATCGGCCACTTCGACCTGACCGACCGGGTCCGCCTGACTGGCGAGCTGCTCTATGGCCGCACCGAGGGGACCGATCCCTATGCGGTCCAGGCCAACAACACCGTGCTCAACAACGCCGCTTCCGGCTCCGGTGTGATCACCTTCACCCGCAACAACGCCTTCCTGTCGCCCGCGACGGTGGCCCAGCTCACCGCCCTGCGGCCGGCCTTCGGGGCTGGCGCGCCGCTGTTCCTGTCCAAGTGGTTCGACGATCTTCTGCCGACCCGCGAAGGCAGCCAGGTGACCGAGAGCTACCGCGCCCTGGCCGGACTGGAAGGCGACTTCGACTATGCCGACCGCAACTTCTACTGGAGCGCCACGGTCAGCCGCGGCGTCACCGATGGTCGCCAGGAGGCCTGGGGCGTCGACACCGCGCGCTTCAACAATGCGATCAACGCCGTGCGCAACGGCGCCGGGACCATTGTCTGCGCCATCAACGCTGACGCCAGCACCGCCAATGACGACGCCGCCTGCGCGCCGATCAATCCGTTCGGCGACGGCAATGTCTCGCCCGAGGCCCGCGCCTACGCCACGGTCCAGACCGGTCAGGAGTTCTACAACGTCCAGGACAACTTCCTGGCCACCCTCGGCGGGGATATGTTCAACCTGCCCGCCGGCCCAGCCAAGTTCTCCCTGGCCTATGAGTATCGTCGCGAAAGCGCCAAGTTCGTGCCGCTTGAGGCGTCCCAGCGGGGTCTGACCGGCTCGCGGGTGCCCACCGTGGCCACCCGCGGCGAGTACGACACCAACGAATATTCGGCCGAGCTGCTGATCCCGATCATCGGCGGCGACGTGACTCTGCCGTTTGCCCAGGCGGTGGACTTCGAAGGCGCCTTCCGGCGCGTGAAGAACTCCCTGGCCGGCAGCGAGGATGTCTGGGGCGCTGGCCTGCGCTGGGAGGTCTTCGAGGGCCTGACCCTGCGCGGATCGCGCAGCCGCAACTTCCGGGCGCCGACCCTGGAGCAGCTGCTGGCGCCCTCGCGCACCGCCCTGGCCAGCGTCGGCCAGGACCCCTGCGACGCCGACCGCATCAGCGGCGGTCCGGCCCCGGCCACCCGCCTGGCCAACTGTCAGGCCCTGTTCGCCGCCAATCCGAGCTACGGCCCGCTTTCGACCTTCCAGAATCCGGCGGAGAACTTCAATGCGGCCCTGGTCACGACCGGCGGCAATCCGGACCTGCGCAACGAGATCTCTGACACCATCACCTACGGCCTGATCTTCCAGCCGACCTTTGCGCCGGGCCTCACCCTGGTGGTGGACCGGATCGAGGTGGATCTGACCGACGGTCTGTCGCCGTTCACGCCGCAGAACTTCATGGAGACCTGCTACGACTCCAGCCCGCAGCCGGTCGACATCTGCAGCCGCTTCACCCGCGACGCCACGGGCGCCACCGCAACGGCCCAGACCACCACCTTCAACGCCGGTGAGGTCACCTATCGCGGCGAGACCTATTTCGCCGGCTACACCTTCCAGCCTGGCCGGTTCTTCGGCGACGCCAACTGGGGCACGCTCGACCTGTCCATCGAGGCCACCCACACCTCCAAGCTGGAGACCTCGGTCACCGGCTTTGATCTCACCCGGTCGGACGGCACGGTGGCCATTCCGGACTGGACCACCCGGTTCGACGCTCGGCATGTGGTTGGTCCGGTGCGGTTGACCTATTCGATGATCTACCTGCCCGAGGTGAAGGCGAACCCGACGGCGACCATCGAGAACAACCCCAACCCGATCATCGAGCGCAACATCCGCCACAGCGTCTCGGGCCAGTACGACTTCGGCAAGTACACGGTGCGCGCCGGCGTCATCAACCTGACGGACGAAGAGCCGTCCTATCCGACCCGCAACCATGGCGACATCCTGGGCCGCCAGTACTATGTCGGCCTGAACGCCCGCTTCTAGGGCGACAAGGAAAGCGCCGGGCCTGAGCGCCTGGCGTCCCTGCGGGGGCGGCGCGGTGGCATCCCCATCGCCCGCCCCCGTCTCCATCTTCGAAGGAGGCTCGCCGCATGGCCGCGCAGGCCGCCGATCCCATCGTCATCGACGCCGCCGGCGTGCGTCAGGCCCTGAGCTACGCCGCGGCGATCCCGGTGGTCCGCGAGGCGATGATCGCGCTCTCCGATGGCCGGGTGCGCCAACACCTGCGCAGCTTCATCGGACTGGGGGAGGGGCGGACCTTCGCCATCATGCCCGCGGCCCTGTCGGCGGACGG
>JAHUZY010000465.1 GCA_019264505.1 Phenylobacterium sp.
ACCTAAAGGACGCCGAAATGGTCCCGGACGAGGCCTGCGATGGCGTCGCCCACATCGCGGCGACTAGAGGTATCTGTCGGTGTCACGGCCATGCGGGCGAGCACGGGAGCGTCCGCCTTTCGCGCGGCCCGGTCATAGGCCGGGTCATAGTGCAGGTCGATCAGGGCCTGGGCGAGATCGGCGAAGGCGCCGGCCGCGATCATGGCTCGCCAGGCCTCCCGCCGCTCTCGGCTGGGCGCCACGGGCAGCCGGTCGAAGGCCGCCTCGAGGGCGTCGACATCAGCGGAGATGTCGCCGTAGGCGGCGGCGAGATACTGCGCGCGGCTGGCCTGGGGCGCCTCCAGCACGACGCGCGGCGCGCTCTGCATGGCGCGCCAGAGCACAGGCGGAGTCATCCGGTCGCCGATCTTGCTGGCCTCGGCCTCCACGACGATCGGGCGGGTGAGGTCCAGACCGTCCAGGACCTGAAGCAGGCGGGACTCAAACAGCTTCTGGCTCGGCTGGGGCCTGCCGGCCAGGGCGCCGAACAGGGAGCCGCGATGCGCGGCCAGTCCCTCCAGGTCGATGGTCTGGACGCCCATCCCGGCCAGCTCATGCAGAACTTCGGTCTTGGCCGACCCCGTATGGCCGTCGATCAGCAGGAGCTTCAGATCGAGGACGGTGTCGTACAGCCTGGCGGTCACCAGGCGGCGATAGGTGCGATAGCCGCCGCGCAGCAGGGTCACAGGCCATCCCACCTGGGACAGGATCGTCGCCATGGCTTCAGACCGTTGCCCGCCGCGCCAGCAGTAGATCAGCGGGCGAAAGCTGGCTGGCCGGTCGGCCAGGGCGGTCTCCAGATGCAGCGCGATGTTGCGGGCCACATGGGCGGCCCCGATCCGGCGGGCCAGGAAGCGGGACTCCTGAACATAGATGGTCCCCACCTGCGCCCGTTGCTGGTCATCCAGCACCGGCAGGTTTTCGGCGCCGGGCAGGTGGTCGAGGGCGAACTCGGCGGGGCTGCGCACATCGATGACCGCGTCATAGCGGGCCAAGTCGGCGGCGCTCACCGCCTCGGTCACGTCAAATCCTGGCATACGCGCTCTTGCCTCCGCCCCGGTGCTATACAACGAACCGAAGACCCTTCGACACAAGGACGAGACCCGATGGCGCAGCAGGTGCGGTTGACCGATCTGGCCCATGGCGGCGGCTGCGGCTGCAAGCTGTCGCCTGCCGTCCTGCGGGAGATCCTGGCAGGCGTGCCGCAGGCCGCCCTGTTCCCTAACCTGATGGTGGGAACGGAGACCTCCGATGATGCGGCGGTCTGGCGGCTGAACGATCAGCAGGCGCTGGTGGCGACCACCGACTTCTTCATGCCGGTGGTGGATGATCCCTACGACTTCGGCCGCATCGCCGCGACCAATGCGATCTCCGACGTCTACGCTATGGGGGCGACCCCGATCTTTGCGCTGGCCATCGTCGGCATGCCGATCGGCAAGCTGTCGACCGAGCAGATTTCCGGAATCCTGGCGGGCGGGGCGGCGGTGTGCGCCACCGCCGGCATCCCGGTCGCCGGCGGTCACTCCATCGACAGCGTCGAGCCGATCTATGGGCTGGTGGCCCTGGGCCTCGTCCATCCGGACCGGGTGATGACCAATCGCACGGCCAAGGCCGGAGACATCCTGCTGCTCACCAAGGGGCTCGGCGTCGGCGTGCTCAGCGCGGCCTTCAAGCAGCAGAGGCTGGACACGGCCGGTTACGGCGCCCTGATCGCTTCCACCACACAGCTCAACCGGATCGGCGCCGAGCTGGGCGGGTTCGCCGGCGTGCATGCGGTGACAGATGTCACGGGCTTCGGCCTTTTGGGTCACACCCTGGAAATGTGCCGTGGCGCGGGCCTCGCCGCCGAGATCCGCGCCGAGGCGCCGGTCCTGCTGAGCGGTGTGGAGGCCCTTTCCCAGGCCGGCGTTCGCACCGGCGCGTCTGGGCGCAACTGGGCGAGCTATGGGGAGGCGGTGCGCCTGCCCGATAACTTCCCCGAATGGCGTCGCGATATCCTGTGTGATCCCCAGACCAGCGGCGGTCTGCTGATCGCCCTGGATGAGGCCGCACTGCCGGCTGTCATGGCGCGGCTCGGCGAACTGGGCGCGGAGTTGGCGGCGGTCGTCGGGCGGATGGTCGCCGGCGCGCCCTCAGTCTCGGTGGTCTGATCCTTCGTCCTGCGCCTGGACCCGACCGTCCACCAGCTGGATCCGCCGGCTGCAGCGGGCGGCGACATGTTCGTCATGAGTGCAGATCAGGAAGGTCCCGCCGTCCTCGCGGTTGACCTCCTCCATCAGGTCCAGGACCTGGCCGGCCGACCGCAGGTCGAGATTGCCGGTGGGTTCGTCGGCGATCACCAGGTCGGGCTTGTTCATCAGGGCCCGGGCGATGGCCACCCTCTGCTTCTGCCCTCCCGAAAGCCGGGTGGCGGGGAAGTCCGCGCGGTCGGCCAGGCCCACCCGGTCCAGCAGGGACAGGGCGCGTCTGCGCATCTCCGGCGAAATCCCTCCCGCCGGCGCCGCGGCAGGGAAGGCGACGTTCTCCATGGCCGAGAAGTCCGGCAGCAGATGGTGGAACTGGAAGACAAAGCCCAGGCGCTGGTTGCGGAACGCCGCCCGCGCCCTTTCGCTCATACCTTCGACGCGCTGGCCGGCGATCTCGATTTCGCCCGCCGTGGGTCGCAACAGAAGCCCCAGGATCGAGAGCAGGGTGGACTTGCCCGACCCGGAGGCGCCCACCAGCGCCACAAGCTCGCCGGTCTCCAGCGCCACGTCGATGCCGCGCAGCACCTCGGTCTCCTCGTCGCCGTTGCGGAAGGTCATGACCACCCCGCGCGCCTGCAGAACCCGGCTCATTGCTGGATCGCCTCCAAGGGATCGATCCGCGAGGCTGACCTCGCCGGAAAGGCCGAGGCCAGCACCGCGCCAAGGGTGGTCAGGATCAGCACCGCAACATAGCCGCCCCTTTCCGGCGCGATCGGCAGGGGCGCATTTCCCTCCGCATCGGTCAGGGAGGCCAGAAAGGTGCAGAGCCCATAGCCGCTGACGCAACCAAGCAGTCCGCCCGCCAGCCCGATCAGCAGGCCCTGCAGCATGAAGACCGCCACGATGAAGCCGCCGGATATGCCGAAGGCGCGCATGATTCCCACCTCGCTGCGCCGCCGATAGGCCGACAGGACCAGCGCGCTGGCCACCCCGATGACGATGGAGATCAGCGAGAAGAGCTGGATCAGGGTCCCGGTCCGCCCCTGGGCCTCCAGAGCGTCCTCCAGGTTCAGGTTCTTTTCCTGCCAGGGGGTGGCGCGCAGGCCCGTGGCGCCGGCCAGGAAGTCGGCCACCTCACGCGCCCGCCCCGGATCATCCAGCTTGATCTCGATATTGGTCACCCCTTCGGGCAGGTCGAACAGGGGCCGGGCGGTCTGCAGGGACAGGAAGGCGACCCGGGAATCCAGGCTCTGCAGGCCGGTCTTGAACACGCCGCGCACGGTCAGCAGGCGCTCGCCGCCCCGGTCGGTGCGCAGCAGCACCGGCTGGCCGGCGGTCAGGCCCAGGTCCTCAGCGAGCTGCGTCCCGATCAGCAGGCCGTCGGCCCCCAGCGCCCCCTGGCCTGAGACCAGGTTCGGGGTGATCGGGGTGATGGCGTCGAGACCTTCCGGTTCAAGTCCAGTGACCGAGACCGGCTGGACCGCCTCACCCTTGACCAGGAAGGCGTTGCCGCTGATCTGCGGGCTGAGCGCCGAGACCCCCGGCTGGCGGGTGATCAGTTCGGCGGTGGAGCGCCAGGCGCGGATCTGGCGGCGCTGGAACGTGGAGACCAGGGCCACCCCTTCGGTGCGAACCGCCTCGTCTCCCGTCAGGATTTCCGCCAGCCGGGTGGGGGGCTCCAGGGTCACATGGGCGCTGTTGGCGGTGACCTGATCGGTCAGCCGGATGGCGAGCCCCTCGATCAGGGCGGTGATGAAGATGAAGACGGTGACCCCCAGCGCCACGCCGGTGACCAGGAGGACGGTCTGGGCGGGGTTGGAGGTCAGGTAGCGCCGGGCCACCTTGAGGGCGAACATGGCTCAGCCCGCATCCGGAGGCGAAACCGGACGGACCGTGTCGCCCGGGCGCAGGTCGGCGGGGTTCAGCACCACGCGGTCGCCGGCCGCCAGACCCTGCTCGATGATCGCGCCCTGGGAGGGCCAGCGGGCGATGACGACGTCGCGGGCCAAGATGACGTCGTCGGCGCCGACCACATAGGCCTTGGGCGAAGTCGTGGCGTCGACTACCGCCTGGCGGGGGATGACCAGGGCGCCTTGGCGAACCTCGACGACGATGGTGACGTCCACTGAGCGGCCGGGCGCCAGGTCGGCGCCGGACTGTGGCCTGACCTTGACCTGACGGCCGCCGGTGGAGGAATCGACCTTGGGCGAAACCTCGCTGACCACGGCGGCGAACCGGGCCTCCGCCCCCGAGGCGGCGGCGCGGGCCTCCATCCCTGGCCGCAGGGCGTCGGCATAGGCCTCGTCCACCTCGGCTAGGATTTCAAAGCCCTCAAGGGAGCCCAGTTCGAACAGGGTGGTGGTGGGGGTGACCACCTGGCCGCTGTCGATCGGCCGCACCAGAATCACCCCAGCCATGGGGGCGCGGACGATGAATTCGCGGCTGCGTGCGGCGGACGCCCGGGCTGTCGCCTGGGCGGCGGCGACCGCGGCCTCGGCTGACCGCAGTCTGGCGCGGGCCTGGTCCAGGGCGGCCTGGGCGGCGAACCCCTGACGGGTCAGGGTCTCGGTGCGCTGATAGGCCAGCCTGGCCTCGGCGGCCTCTGCCTGGGTGGCGCGGGCCCGGGCCGCGTCAGCCTCGGTCTGGGCCTCTTCCACCGCAGCGCGGATGAGGGCGAGCGGCTGGCCCTCGACCACCTGATCCCCGTCATCGGCCAGCAGTTCGATCACCTGCCCGGGATTGGGCGACCGCACCTCCACCAGGTCCAGGGGCCGCACCCGGCCGACCACGGCCAGCACCAGTTCGGTCGTCTCCGGACGCGCCGTCAGAACCTGAACTTCCGGCGGTCGGCGGCTCAGCACCAGGGCGACGATAGCGACGGCGGCCAGCAGGAGGATGACGGCGCCAAGCCGCAGCCGCTTTGCGTTTGCGCTCATTGCGAAGCCGGCTGGTCGGCGGCGACAGCGGCTAGAATGTGCGCCCATTCTTCTTCAGTGACGGGCTGCACCGACAGGCGGAAGGATGTGACCAGGGACATCCCTTTCAAGGCGGGGTCGGCCTTGGCCTCGGCCAGGGTGAAGGGGCGGGGCAGGGGTTCGACGGCCTGCACATCGACGCAGACAAAGACACCCTTGGGATCGGTGGGGTCGGGATAGGCCTCGGCGATCACCTCGCAGACGCCGACGATCTCCTTGCCGGCCTGGGAGTGATAGAAGAACGCCTGATCGCCACGCTTCATGGCCATCATGTTGAGCTTGGCGGTGTGGTTGCGGACCCCGTTCCAGGGTTCTCCCTCCGCGCCGCGGGCGACGAGATCGTTCCAGGAGAACACGTCCGGTTCGGACTTCAGCAGCCAATAGGCCATGGCGCACTCCACATCTTGGTCCAGCAGTCTAGCTCAGGGACAGAGGCAGGACCTAGAGCGCCAGCGGGGCGTCATAGCCCGTCAGCTCAAGATAGCCTCGCCCACCTTCGGTGCGCACCGCCCCTTCCCAATAGACCGGGCCGACCGGCCGGCTGTCGAGTTCCTGATCATCGAACAGGGGCTCCAGCCGCCAGACCCGGGGACCGGCCGGCGTCCGCACCTGGATGTCCCGGGCGATCGGATAGCGGGCGCCGGTGCGCGGGGAGCGCCACTGCCGCCGGGTCACGAACCGGACATCGCCGGGGGCGAAAATGGTCGTCCGCCCATCGGCGCCGCGCAGGGAGCCCCCGGCCCAGACCGCCTGGCCCTGCTCATCGCGCACCTGGAAGGCGGTCAGGGCGCCGCCGCCGTCCAGATTGATCCCTGCCCAGTCCCAGCCGACCGCCCGAGCGTCCAGCAGGGTGGAGGACCATTCCTGATCCATCCAGGCCTCCCCGGTGACGGCGATGCGCCGCCCCTCCCGGGTCAGGGCGCCGCTGACCTTCAGGTGCGGCAGGCTGTAATAGTAGCTTGCCTGGTCGGCCCGCGGTCCCTTGCGGCTGAACCCCCGGTCACCCTGCAGCAAGGGCGGCTGTGTGGGGGCGAGGGAGAGGTCCAGGGCGAAGGCCTGATCGCCGGCCGAAGCCTTGAGCACGCCGCCAGCGTCCCGACGCAGCCGCCAGTCGTCGAGGACCAGGTCCATGTCGCCGACCTTGGCCTCCGCCAGGCCAAAACCCGCCCGGGCGATGCGCTGGGCGTGGATCAGCCGGCCTACAGCGGGATCGGAGATGGCCGCATGGGCGAAGATCACCTGGGTGGGGGCGAATGCGCTGGGATTGCGGGTGTCGGCCCCGGTGCGGATCCGGAAGAAGGTGATCTGGAACCCGATCGGCTGGCCCTGCGCCTGCAGCCAGCCGGTGACGTACCACCACTCGGTCCGGAAATCGGGATGTGCGCCGTGATCGGCCGGGAAGGACAAGGGCCGGCCAGGCCGCACAGGGGCGAAGACCGGCGCGCCGGGCCTCTCCTGGGCCAGGCCCGGAACGGCAGGCAGAATCAGTCCAGCCCCCAGGAGACCGGCAAGGGCGCGACGGGGGATCATCACCAGTCCTCACGCACGGCGCGCACGGCGCTGTCGGCCAGGGCGCCGCGGCCAGCCAGCACGGCTGCGCCAGCCGAGGTGGCCACCAGGGCCACGGCCAGACTGGCCAGCAGGGGCCAGGGCAGTCGGGTCTCCATGGTCCAGTTGAACGACTGCGGATTGACCACGTGGATCAGCACCTGACTCATGATCACCCCGAGTGTCAGGCCAGCCAGGGCCCCGATGGCGCCGAGCAGGGCGCCCTCGGTGGCCAGCATCTGCATGATCTGACCCCGCCGCACGCCCACATGGCGCAGCATGCCGAACTCCTTGCGACGGGCGAGCGTCTGGGCCGAGAAGGTGGTCGCCACCCCGGCCAGGCCCACCAGGATGGCGATGGCCTCCAGGGCGTAGGTCACGGCGAAGGAGCGGTCGAAGATCCTCAGCGCCACGGCGCGGATCTCCCGGGGCTCGGCGAAGTCCGCCCCTGGCGCGATCGAAGGCGGCAGGCGCGCGCGGAAGGCCTCGATCGCCGTGGCGGGCTCGACGCCGGGGGCCAGGGTCATGGCGGCCTCGGCGCGGCCGGCGTCGCCGGTCAGGGCGGTATAGGCGGCCTGATCGAGGATCAGCGCGCCGAACTGATTGGAGTAGTCCCGCCAGACCCCGGCCACCGTCACCTGCGCCTGCGCGCCTGGCCCGATGGGCAGGGTCAGCCGGTCGCCGGGGCTCAGATCGTAGAGCCTGGCCATGGGCTCGGAGATCCAGGCCGGCAGGCCTTCGGGCGTCACCTGGCGGCCCACCAGCGGCAGGCCCTCGCCGGCGCCCGCGCCGGCCTGGCCCCGGGCGCTGACCTGGACCGGGGGGCGGTCAGGACTGAGGCGCAGATTGAAACTCTGGCGAAACTCGATGGCGGCGGCTTCCGG
>JAHUZY010000141.1 GCA_019264505.1 Phenylobacterium sp.
TTGACAGGCTCGACTGATACGGCTGGGAGAGTCGCTCTAGTTGTTCGCAGCCTGCTGAGCGGGCCGGGCCGAGGCGTTGCAGGCCCCCAGACGCTCGGCGTCGAACGCCCGGGTCCCGGACTCGAAGGCCGTCACCGGTCCGAAGCGGCTGGCGATGTCCTTGCAGGTCGCCGGGATGAAGGGGCGGCTGTTGGAGACGGTGGCCACGCAGGCCTCGCCTTCGCACCAGAAGACGGCGCTGCCGGCGACGAGACGGGTGCGCTCGGCCACCGACTGCTCAAGCTTGGCCGTGACCAGGGTCTGGGCGGTCGCTTGGCCGGCCAGGGCGAACGTCATCAGGGCCGCGGCGGCGGCCAGGGTGGAACGGATCATCATTGCCATAACTCCGGCGTTGGGGAGGGAGCGGCGCAGGAACAACGCCGGCCGGCCGGTGGACCCTGCGATCCCCTCGCCTGGGCCCCTCGAACTAAGCAACGCTAAGATAACGGCGTTAAGATCGATCGCAACCGCCATTTGCGCACCGCGGGTATGCAGGTTTGGATAGGCGCAGCCCGTGGCCGCCCTGGAACGGCCCCGTTCATGTCCCATCAATCCTGTCGCGCCTTTTCTGGGCTTCGGATAAAGAAGGCCGCCCGCGGGCGCCTGCACCTTCAAGACCAACGGCTGGGATCCAGATGGCCAATTCGCAACCGCCCCGATCGCAGCGGCCCGCCGGCGGCGGTGGCCGGGCCCGGCGCACCCCGCTGCAGGCGGCGCTCTACTGGGGCGCGGTGCTGTCGGTTTGGGGCCTGATCTTCGTGGCGGCCTTCTTCGCGGTGTTCGCCGTGGATCTGCCGGACACCTCGAAACTGTTCGAGGTCGAGCGGCAGCCTTCAATCTCCTATCTAGACCGGTCCGGCGCCCTGGTGGCGGTCCGCGGCTCGCAATACGCCCCACCGGTGGACCTCGACACCCTGCCCGACTACGTGCCGAAGGCCTTCATCGCCATTGAGGACCGCTGGTTCTACTGGCACCCAGGCTTCAACCCGTGGGGCATCGTCCGCTCGCAGATCTACAACATGACCAGCGATGGCGGCCCCCTGCGTGGCGGGTCGACCATCACCCAGCAGCTGGCGCGCAATCTCTTCCTGACGCCGGCCCAGACCTACCGCCGGAAGGCGCAGGAGCTGATCCTGGCTGTCTGGCTTGAGCTGCGCTTCTCCAAGAAGGAGATCCTCGAGCTCTATCTGAACCGGGTCTATTTCGGCGGCGGCGCCTACGGCATCGAGGCGGCGTCCCAGCGCTATTTCAACAAGCCCGCCCCGCAGCTGACCATCGGCGAGTCGGCCCTGCTGGCTGGCATGATGAAGGGGCCGTCCCGCTACAGCCCCGTCTCGGCCACCGAGCGGGCGGCCCGCCGGGCCACCATCGTGCTCGACGAAATGGTCCGGCTGCGCGCCATCACGCCGGAACAGCGGACCGAGGCCTTCAACAATCCCGTGCGGGTCAATCCGACCCTGGCCAACCAGCGGGCGCAGTATTTCGTCGACTGGATCGACGACGAGGTGCGCGGTCTGGTGGGCGAGCCCACCGACGACCTGGTGGTGGAGACAACCCTGGACCTGCCCATCCAGACCGCCGCCGAGCAGGCGGTCCGGCGTGGGGTCGCCGCCGGCGCCGATCAGGGCATCGGCCAGGGCGCTCTCGTGGCGCTCGACGGCGAGGGCCGGGTGCGGGCCTATGTGGGCGGCGCCGACTATGCCGAGAGCCAGTTCGACCGGGCGGCCATGGCGCAGCGTCAGGCGGGCTCGGCCTTCAAGCCCTTCGTCTACCTCACCGCCATGGAGCAGGGTCGGACGCCCAATGTCCGCATGGTCGACGAGCCCCTGCGGATCGGCGACTGGGAGCCGCGCAACTATAATGGCGAATTCCGCGGCGAGATGAGCCTGCAGCAGGCCCTGGCCCAGTCCACCAACACCATCGCCGCGCGCCTGGCCAATGAGGTCGGCACCGGCAATGTGGCCGCTACGGCGCGGCGCCTGGGCATCACCGGCAAGATCCAGCTGGATCCGTCCATGGCCCTGGGGGCCGTGGAGGTCACGCCTCTGCAGATGGCCCAGGCCTATGCGCCGTTCGCCAATGGCGGCTTCAAGGCCCAGGGCTACGGCATCGAGCGCATCCGCACCGCCGACGGCCGGGTGCTCTATGACCACAATGTGGACAAGCCCCAGCGCCAGGCGGTGATCGGCTCACCGGCCCTGCAGTACATGAACCAGATGATGCGCGGCGTGGTCACCAGCGGCACCGGGACGGCCGCGCAGGTGCCCAACTACGATCTGGCCGGCAAGACCGGCACCACCAACGATTATCGGGACGCCTGGTTCGTCGGCTACACCGGCGGCTTCGTGGCCGCCGTCTGGGTCGGCAAGGACGACAACACCGCCATGCGCCGGGTCTCCGGCGGGGCCGCGCCGGCGCGGATCTGGCGGGACTTCATGGGTGCGGCGCTGCCGCGGCTCAACGCCCAACCGATCCCGGGCGGCGTGATTGAGCCGCCGCAGACAACCCCGGCCGCCGATCCCATCGGCGACCTGCTGGACGGGGTTGGCGGCATGATCGGCGGCGGCGCAGAGCCTGCCCCCACAGAACCCGCCCCGGCCAGTCCGGAACAGATCCCTTACTGACCGGCCCCGTCGACGCCGATGGCGTGGAGGCGGGCCCCGTGGGTCCGCAGCCAGGCCCGGTGCGGGGCGGGGTCGCCCACCAGGGTCTCGACCAGGGCCCAGAAGCGCGGGCCATGGTTCAGTTCGCGCAGATGGGCGCATTCGTGCGCGGCCACATAGTCGGCCACCGGCAGCGGAGCCAGGGCCAGACGCCAGGAATAGCGGATGACCGCCGGCTGACCGCCTGTGGGCGGCTTGCACGATCCCCAGCGCGAGCGCGCATCTGTGAGCACCACCTTGGGCATGGGGGCGCCGAGCGCCTCGGCATGGATGCGGGTCAGGGCGGTGAGGCCTTCCAGGGCCTGCTTGCGCAGCAGCCGCTGGACGGCGCGGGCGAACCCTTCCCCTTCCCCCTGCGCGGTGATCTCGGCTGAGCGTCCGTCCTCGGCTGGCCGCCAGCGGGCCCGCCCCGCCTGGTGGACCAGGCGGACGGGGCGTCCCATGAGCGACAACTCCGCCCCTGGAACCAGGGGCTCTGCCTGGGGCAGTTCGCCCAGCCGCGCAGCGATCCAGTCGATCCGGTCCCGGGCGAAGGCCGCAGCCTCCCCCAGGCGACGGGGCGAGGGCGCGGTGGCCACCACCTCGCGGCGGCTGCGGTCCAGCCGAAGAGAAACGCGCCTGGCCCGCGGATGGACTTTCAGGCGGATGACGGCGCCGGCGATCTCGATCCGGTCGCCGTCGACAAAGGTTCGGCCAAAGGGACTCATGCCCCTCCAGATTTACGGGCGGTCGGCGCTCTTGTGAAAGCGGCTTTCGTGCAGGGCGATGAACTCCCGCACCCGGGGATAGATTTCCTCGCGGAAGCGGCGGCCGTTGAAGACCCCATAGTGGCCCACATGGGGCTGGATGTAGTCGGCCTTCATCTCGCCGGGCAGGTTGGCGCAGAGATCATGCGCGGCCTGGGTCTGGCCGATGCCGGAGATGTCGTCATTCTCCCCCTCGACGGTGAGCAGGCCGACATCGGTGATGGCGCCCGGATCCACCCTGCGACCGCGGTGCACCAGCTCGCCCTTGGGCAGCAGATAGCGCTGGAACACATAGTCGACGGTCTGGAGATAGAACTCCTCGGTCAGGTCGAGGACCGAGAGATATTCGTCGTAGAATTCCAGGTGCTTGTCGGCGGAGTCCCCGTCATCGGCCATCAGGTGGTCGAGGTACTTCAGATGGGCTTCCTTGTGCCGGTCCAGGTTCATCGACATGAAGGAATAGAGCTGGACGAAGCCCGGATAGACCCGCCGGCCCATGCCCGGATAGGGCGGCGGGGCGGTGTAGATCATGTTCGAGGCGAACCACGCGAAGGGGCGCTCCTCGGCCAGCTGGTTGGTCACCGTCGGCGAGTGCCGCGCATCGATCGGCGAGCCCATATAGGTCATCGACGCCGGGCGGGCGTCATCGCCCTCCTCGGACATCAGGCTGACGGCGGCCAGAACCGGCGGGCCGGGTTGGCAGACGGCCACCACATGGGCCCGTGGGCCGACCACAGCCAGCATCTGGCGCACATGGTCGATATAGTCGTGGAAGTCGAACCGCCCCTCCAGCACGGGCACCGAGCGGGCGTTCTCCCATTCGGTGATGTAGACCTCATGGTCGGGCAGGAAGGCCTGCACCGTGCCGCGCAGCAGGGTGGCGTAGTGCCCGGACAGGGGGGCGACGATCAGGACGCTGGGCTGCGGCCCCCGCCGTCCGGCGCGGCGCAGGGCGCTGGCGTCGCGGCTGAAGTGGGTGAGCTTGACCCAGGGCGAGCTCCACACCGTCTTGCGGGTCGCCGGCACGGTGTGACCGCCGATCTCCACCGAATCGATCCCCCAGTCCGGGCGCCGATAGCGGCGGGTGAGGTTGGAGAACAGGTCAGCGGTGGCGAATATCCGGCGGCCCAGATCGGTATTGCGCGCTGGATTGAGTGGCGAACTCCAGAAGTCGCGGGTCATCAGCGCCGTCAGCCGCAGGGGCGCGGCGCCATAATAGCTGGTCTCGTGCAGGGTGTAGAGCATCTGCTAAAGGTCCTTGTGCACCGCAACATATCATGCGGAGCCTTAACGGAGTCCAGCCTTGGCCGTTCCCCTCGGCCCCGGACGCCGCGGCGAGGGGTCACACCTGCGGGCGGGACCTCAGCCTTCCTGCATCGCCGAGCGGATCAGCCGCGCCATCTCGTCAGGGGCCAGCCCATAGGCCAGCACCCGGTTGAACCGGCCCTGGGGGTCCATCAGATAGGCCGCCGTGGAATGGTCGATGGTGTAGTCGGGACCCTCGCCGGACTTGCGGTAGTAGACATAGTAGGACTTGGCCACCTGCTCGATCTGCTCGGGCGTCCCGGTCAGGCCGACCACCCCCTCAGGAAAGGCCTCCAGGCTGAGATAGGTCTTCAGCTGTTCAGGCGTGTCGCGTTCCGGATCGACGGAGATGAACACGGTCTGCAGGTCCGCCCCCCGGGGGCCCAGCTGATCCTGGGCGGCGGCCACCGCCTGCAGGGTCGAGGGGCAGATGTCCGGGCAGTAGGTGAAGCCGAAGAAGACGACGCTCCACCGACCTTCAAGGATCGACTGATCGACCGCCTGGCCGTCCTGGTTCACCAGCTCGAACGGGCCGCCTACATCGGCCTGGGCGCTGGAGCCGCCGGCCGGACCCTCGGCCCGCCAGAACAGGGCCGCGCCGGCCGCAAGGCCGAGAACGGCCACCAGGGCGATGATGATCAGCGAGCGTTTCGACATGGCGCGACCTTTCGCAGGGGAGTCGATCTTCGTTTGGGGCTCGCCACGACCGCCGATCTCGGTGATCCTGTCTTGGCCATGGCCCTGAAGAACGACGGATCGGCGGGCCTGAAAGATCCCTTGGGTCTCGATAGGCAAAGCACCGCCCTACTGCAAGGCGAGCTGGCCTGGGACGAGGCGGTCCTGGGCCAGGGAAGGCTGCGCATCCGCTCGGTGGTGACCCTGCGCTGGGTCATGCTGGCCAGCGAGGCCGCCGCCCTGACCCTGGCGGCCGTGGTCTTCGCCCTGCCCGCCCCCTACGCCATCTGTTTCGGCGTCATTGGCCTGGCGGCCTGGGTGAATCTCCTGGTGGGCATCGCCACCCCAGGCCAGCGCCTCCTGCACCCGGTCGAGGCCACGCTCCAGCTGGGCTTCGACATTCTCAGGGTGGCGGGGCTCGCCGCCCTGACGGGGGGCGTGGCCAATCCCTTCGTGGTTCTGATCCTGCCGCCCCTGGCGCTGGCCGCCGCCACCCTTTCCCTGCGCCCGACGGCGACCCTGGCGGCGGTGGCGGGGGTCAGCCTGGCGGTCATCAGCCTCTACGCCTATCCGCTGCCCGGCGCTGGAAGCCTGGACGCCGCGCCCTTCGGCTATCGCCTGGCGACCCTGTCCGCCCTGTTCTTGGCCCTGGGGATCAGCGCCGCCTTCGTACGCGAGGCCGCCCAGGAAACCGCCCGCCGGGCCTTGGCCCTGGATGTCACCCAGGCGGTGCTGGCGCGGGAACGACGTCTCTCTGCGCTGGGCGGGCTGGCCGCGTCGGCGGCCCACGAACTGGGAACGCCGCTCGCCACCATCGCCATCGTCGCCAAGGAGATGGCCCGGGAGGCGGTCACGCCGCAGGTGCGGGAGGACGCTGAACTGTTGATGGCCCAGGCCCAGCGGTGCCGGGAAATCCTCGCCCGGCTCACCGAAACCCCAGGCGCCTCCGATGAGGTTCACGAACGCATGAGCCTGCTGCAGCTGCTGCAGGAGGTCATCGAGCCGCACCGGGACGTGAAGGGGGTCCGGCTCGAAGCCATCGTCACCGGCGCCCCGGACGCCCGCAAGCCTGGCATCAAGCGGATGCCCGAGGTGATTCACGCCATCTCCTCCTTCGTGGAGAACGCCGTGGACTTCGCCGCCTCCGAGGTCCTGGTCACCGCCCGATTCGACGCCGACACCATTTCCCTGGAGGTGCGTGACGACGGCCCCGGCATCGCCCCGGAGATCCTCGCCAGGCTGGGGGAGCCCTATGTGACCAGCCGGCCTGGCGCCGAGGGATCGCGGACCGGCCATGTGGGGATGGGGCTGGGCTTCTTCATCTCCAAGACCCTGCTGGAGCGGACCGGGGCCAGGGTCACCTTCCAGAATGGACGCCCCAAGGGGGCCGTCGTGTCCGTTCGCTGGCCGAGAACCCGAATTGAGTCGGCGCACGAATAGTGGCTGGTCTCGGCCCCTTGCGAACCCGACCCGGCGCAAGCCACAATGACTACACGCACGGAGGGAGGCCCGCACGCGCGGGTGGCAGAGATGAGCGACCTGAGCACCCAGATCGAGGGCCTGGCCGACAAAAGCCTGCTGCTGCTTGATGACGATACGGCCCTGCGAACACGGCTGGGACGCGCCCTGGAGGGCCGCGGATTCGAACCCGTCCTGGCCGCCAGCGTCACCGAGGCCCTGGCCGCGGTGAAGGTCTATCCGCCGGCCTTCGCCGTCCTGGACATGCGCCTGGAAGACGGCACGGGGCTGAGGGTGGTGGAGGCCGTCCGCGAGGCCCGCCCCGACGCCAAGATCATCATGCTCACCGGCTATGGCAATATCGCCACCGCCGTAGCCGCGGTGAAGGCCGGGGCCGTCGACTATCTGTCCAAGCCCGCCGACGCCGACGACGTGGCCCGCGCCCTGCTGGCCCTGCCCGGCGACGTGGCCGCCCCACCGGAAAACCCCATGAGCGCCGATCGGGTGCGGT
>JAHUZY010000164.1 GCA_019264505.1 Phenylobacterium sp.
GATCCTGTCGCGCAACCTCGCCATGACCGGCCGCTGGGCCCTGGCCCCGGAGGAGGAATGCGAAGCCGCCTTCACAGCCGTGACCGCCACCGCCGGCGCTACGGTGAGCGAGATCCTGGCCGGGTTTCCCGTCCCCCGGCGGCCCTATGTGGAGCGGTCCCTGCTCTGGCTGATGAAGTTCGACATTCTGCGGCTGGCGGAGGCCGCGCCCATCGTCCCTCTGGACGGGGATCAGAGCCCAGCCTGACCCGCAGGGCGACCGGGGCCTGCCATCGCAATGTCATGATGAGGGCTTAGTCAGCGAGGCCGCAAAGGCCGGGCCATAGCTGGCATGGATGCTATGGCCCGGCCGAAGCGACACAGCCCTGGAGAGCTAGGCTGACACTAAACTGTAGCTTACTCCGTGGCGCCGGGAAAGGCCCAGAGCCCCGCCGCGACAAGATCACGCAAATTTGTGCCGCCCAAGGGTCGGCCCATCAGAAGCGGATCTGAAACACCTGCTCCAGGGCGCGGCGTCCGCTCCGCTCGACCCAGTATTCGGCCCGGTAGGTCCCCGTCGCCCAGCCCTCGGCCGGCGTGCGGCGGCCGGCATAGAGCAGGTACTGGGCCTTGGCCCGGTCCAGGGGATCGATGCGGGTCTCGGCCACCAGATCGCCATTGGGCGCCGTGACCTTCAGGTGCTGCACATCGCCCGCCTCCAGGCCGATGGCCCGCACATAGGCGACCAGGGCCGGAGCGGCCCCCGAGGCCTGCGGAATGACCGCCTCTTCCACCGACTCCATGGAGACGGCGCCCGAGGCGAAGCCGAAATTCAGCACCGCGCCCCGGCGATAGACCATGCGGTCGCCAGCTTCCCGCGACCAGAGAGCGCCGCGGGCTTCGCAGACATCGGCCGAAGCCTCCGGGGCGAACGGGTCGATCACCGCCCCGTCCCGGCGCACGGTGAAATGGAGGTGGGGATACTCGGTCTGGCCTGACAGGCCGATGCGGCCCAGGGGCTGACCGGCCTCGACCACATCGCCCTTGCTCACCACCAGGCTGCCCTGCGCCAGATGACAGTACTGGGTCTCCCAGCCGTCCCCGTGATCGATCACCACCCCGTTGCCGCATTCGGTCCCGTCCACCGCCGCCAGGCCGACGGTCCTGACCGAGACGTCGGGCACGCCGTCCCGCAGTCGGCTGACCTTGCCGGCCGCCGCGGCCAGGACGTCGACGCCGGCGCGTTGGGCGGCGAGGTTGGGGATGCGGAAATCCACCCCGTTGTGGTCCTGATAGCTCCGCGTGGCGCAGAAATAGTCCTGGGCGTCGGGGCCGGGATCGCGGTCCACATAGTTCTGGATCTCGCAGGTCTGGCCCAGCACGCAGTCGACCGGCAGGACCAACTCTGGTCCGATCCTGGGGGTCTCATCCACCGCGGCGCTGTCGCGGGGCGAACAGGCGCCGGCCAGCAGGATGGCCGACAGGAGCAGGGGGACGCAGAAGAGCCGGGGCATGGCGTCATGTCTGGGCCGGTCCCCTGACAGAAATATGGCGCGGGGTCCGCCCAAGGTCCCTAGGGGTAAGAGATTCCCGTCAGCGCCTCTAATCGCGCCATGTCCTGCGCGTAGAGCCGCCGCAGCAATGCCTCATCGGCCGGCGTCAGCGCCGAGGGATAGGCGATGTCGCGGCCCACATGCACCCGCCGCGGCGCGACCGGCGGCGGGGCAGGGGCGCCGAGGAAGCCGCTGACCTTCGCCAGGACGGCGTCGGGCGCCGTCTCCAGGTCCTCGGCCCGCAGCACCAGCAGTTGATCTGCCGGAAACAGGGTCAAGAGATGTTCGATCTGGGCGCCATAGAACCCCCGCTCCACATAGCTGAACTCCCGGTGGAAGCCCCAGGGTTCGGCGTCGAACAGGCGCTGACGGCCCTCGCGGATGCACCAGGCGAAGGGATGGGCCTCCGCCCCGCGGGCGAACTCCATCTTCCAGTGGGAAAAGGCCCGCCCTACGGGATCGCGCAGCAGGACAATCAGCCGGATGGCCGGGTTGTAGGCCCTGATCCGCGTCAGGCTGTCCTTCCAGTAGAGATAGATGGGCGTGGCCTCGCCCCACGTCCGCCCGGTATCGGCCAGGTCGAAATGGGCGTGATAGGCGCCGTAGTCGGGCGCGCTCCAGTCCTGGCCCTCATCGTCGAAGAAGTGGACCTCCTTGACGTCCGACAGGCCAATCTGCGGCTGGTCGCTGAGATAGTCGAACAGGGCCGTGGTCCCGGCCTTCTGGGCGCCGGCGATGATGAAGTCGATCCGCGGCTTCAAGCCCTGTCCCTCACTCGGCCCCAGTTCCTGCGCCGGGTCGGCGCACCCATTGCGGGATACGGCTTCATCGCCGCGCCGACACGCGATAAGAGGGATCGACATGGCGGGCCAGAGCCAAAATCGGTCCGCAGCAAACGGCATACAAGGTCGGGGTCTTGATCACCATCATCGACGAAGAGCGCGGCGAAGTCGTCGTCCGCGACGGCGACACTGAAACGCGGCACAGCCTCTCCACCGCCGAAGGCTTCGCCGCGGCGTCCAAGGCCTGGGTCAGGGCGACCTGGGATTCCAAATATGTCTATTCCTTCGCCTGGATGGGCCGGCCGATCATTCAGCTGCCGGAGGACATGGTCCGCCTGCAGGAAGTGATCTGGGACCTGAAGCCCGACGTGCTGGTGGAGACGGGCGTGGCCCATGGCGGGTCCCTGGTCTTCTACGCCTCCCTGTTCGAAGCGATGAACAAGGGCCGGGTGATCGGCATCGACATCGAGATCCGGCCGCACAACCGCACGGCCATCGAGGCCCATCCGATGAAGAAGCGGATCGAGCTGATCGAAGGCTCGTCCACCGCCCCTGAGGTGGTCGAACAGGTGAAGGCGCAGATCAAGCCGGGCGAGACCGTGCTGGTGGTGCTCGATTCCAACCACACCAAGGGCCATGTGCTCGACGAACTGCGCGCCTATGCCGACATGGTGCCGGTGGGCTCCTATATCGTCGCCACAGACGGGATCATGGAGCAGGTGGTGGGCGGCCCGCGCACGGCCGAGGACTGGACCTGGAACAATCCCCGCCGCGCGGTCCATGAGTTCGTCGCCGAGGACAAGCGCTTCATCATCGAAGAGCCCACCTTCCCCTTCAATGAAGGGGTGGTGAAGGAGCGGGTCACCTACTGGCCCGACGCCTTCGTCAAGCGGATCGCCTGAGACCTGGCCAGGGGGGAGGTACTGCGATGAAAGTCGTCATCCTGGCCGGCGGCCTGGGCACCCGGATTTCCGAGGAAAGCCATCTGCGGCCCAAGCCGATGATCGAGGTCGGCGGCCGGCCGATCCTCTGGCACATCATGAAGATGTTCTCGCACCACGGCTTCAACGAGTTCGTCGTGTGCCTGGGCTACAAGGGCTATGTGGTGAAGGAGTATTTCGCCAACTACGTCCTGCACAACGCCGACTTCACCGTGGACCTCGCCAACCGGGCCATCGACTACCACGCCACCAAGCACGAACCTTGGAAGGTGACCCTGGTGGACACCGGCGCCGACACCATGACCGGCGGGCGGCTGAAGCGGGTGCGGGAATTCCTGACGCCTGGCCAGCCGTTCTTCTTCACCTATGGGGACGGGGTCGCTGACGTGGACCTGACCGCGCTCGCGAAGTTCCACGCCGCCCACGGCAAGCGCGCGACGGTGACCGCCGTGGCCCCCCCCGGCCGCTATGGCGCCCTGGAGATGACCGGCGACCGGGTGGACCGCTTTGTTGAAAAGCCCCCCGGCGACAATGGCCTGATCAATGGCGGCTTCTTTGTCCTCGACCCCTCGGTGATCGACCGGGTTGAGGATGACGCCACGGTCTGGGAGCTCGGCCCCCTGGAAGGCCTGGCCGCTGACGGCGACCTGATCGCCTATCGCCATGACGGCTTCTGGGCGGCCATGGACACCCTGCGCGACAAGAACCAGCTGGAGAGCCTGTGGGCGTCCGGCAAGGCGCCCTGGCGCCAGTGGGCATGAGCCGGCCAGACCCGAGCTTCTGGGCCGGCCAGCGCGTCCTGCTCACCGGCCACACCGGCTTCAAGGGCGCCTGGACGGGCCTCTGGCTCGCCCGCATGGGCGCCAAGGTCACCGGCCTGGCGCTGGCGCCCGACCAGACCCCGGCGCTCGCCGATCTGGCTGGCTATGAGCATCTGGCCGCCTCGCATCTGGTGGATCTGCGCGACCGCCGGGCCGTGCTGGACGTGGTCGGCGGCCAGCCCTTCGACCTCGTGCTGCACATGGCCGCCCAGCCCATCGTGCGCGCAGCCATCGAAGATCCGGTGGGCGCGTTTTCCACCAACATCATGGGCACCGCCCATCTGCTGGAGTCCTTGAGGGACGAGGACGCCCTGCGCGGGGTTCTCGTGATCACCTCGGACAAGGTCTACGCCAACAACGATGGCGGCCGCGCCTTCCAGGAGGGCGACGCCCTGGGCGGCAAGGATCCCTATTCGGCGTCCAAGGCCTGCGCCGAGATCGTCACCTCCAGCTTCGCCCGCTCCTATTTCGACAAGGCCGGCGTGCCGGTGGCCACCGCCCGCGGCGGCAATGTGATCGGCGGCGGCGACTTCTCCCGCGACCGGCTGGTGGCCGACATCGTCCGCGCCGCCCGGGCCGGCGAGACCACCGTCCTGCGCCATCCCGAGGCCACACGGCCCTGGCAGCATGTGCTGGACTGCGTGGCCGGCTATCTCGTCTTCGCCCAGGCCCTGGTCGAACGGTCCGACACCCCGCGCGCCCTGAACTTCGGCCCCCGTCCGGGCGCGGCGGAGATCACCGTGGGCGAGCTGGCCACCCAGGCCATCGCCGCCCTGGACGCCCAGCCCTGGCGCCATGAGCCCGACCCGGCCTCCATCGAGGCCAGGAGCCTGGCGGTGGACGCCAGCCTCGCCCGCAAGACCCTCGACTTTGAGAGCCGGCTCGACGGGCCTGCGGCCGTGGCCTGGACCATGGACTGGTATCGCCGTCAGGGGCAGGGCGAGGCCGCCCGCGACCTCTGCCTGGCGCAGATCGAGACCTACGAAAGCCTGTGATGACGACTCCCGTCTGCCGTTTCTGCCGTACCCCGCTCACCCACACCCTGGTGGATCTGGGTCGCCAGCCCCTGGCCAACAGCAACCTGACCGCTGAGCAGTTGGCCGCCGGGACTGAGAAGACCTACCCCTTGCACGCCCGGGTCTGCCCCGCCTGCTTCCTGGTGCAGGTGGACGATCCGGTCGCCGCCGATGAGATCTTCGATTCCGGCTACGCCTATTTCTCCTCCTACTCGGCCAGCTGGGTGGAGCACGCCCGCCGCTACGCCGAGGCGATGATCGCGCGCTTCGGCCTGGGGCCGGACTCCCTGGTGGTCGAGGTGGCCTCCAATGACGGCTACCTTTTGCAGCACTTCAAGACCGCCGGCGTGCCGGTGCTGGGGATCGAGCCCACGGGCAACACCGCCCAGGCGGCCATCGATAAGGGCGTGCCCACCGAGGTCATGTTCTTCCACGGCGAGACCGGCAAGGCCCTGGCCGCACGGGGGATCAAGGCCGACCTGATGGCGGCCAACAATGTGCTGGCCCATGTTCCTGATATCGGCGGCTTCGTGGCCGGTTTCCGCGAGGTGCTGAAGCCCGAAGGCGTGCTGACCTTCGAGTTCCCGCACTTCCTGAACATGCTCGAGATGGTGCAGTTCGACACCATCTATCACGAGCACTTCTCCTATCTGTCCCTGCTGGCCGTGGCTCAGGTGCTGCGGGCCAACGGCCTGCGGGCCTTCGATGTGGAGCTCCTGCCGACCCATGGGGGATCTCTGCGCCTGTTCTGCGCCCATGAGGCTTCGAGCCATCAGGAGACCGAGGCGCTCAGGACCCTCCGCGCCCGGGAAGCCGCGGCCGGCCTCGACAAACTTGCGACCTATGAGGGCTATACCGCGCGGGTCGATGAGGTGCGCGACAGCTTCCTGGCCTTCCTTCGCCAGGCCAAGGCCGAGGGCAAGACCGTCGCGGCCTATGGCGCGGCGGCCAAAGGGAACACCTTCCTCAACTATGCCGGGGTGGGGCCGGACGACCTCGTCTGCGCCTTCGACGCCAATCCTCACAAGCAGGGCCGCTACCTGCCCGGTAGCCATGCGCCCATCTATGGTCCCGACAAGGTGGCCGAGGTGAAGCCCGACTATGTGCTGATCCTGCCCTGGAATCTGAGGGACGAGATCATGGGTCAGCTGGCCTATATCCGTGACTGGGGCGGCCGCTTCGTCATCGCCTCGCCGGTGACCAAGGTTCTCGACTGATGCGGTTCTCGCCCACGGAGATCGCGGGCGTCGTCCTGGTCGATCTGGACCCCGTTCTCGATGATCGTGGCGCCTTTGCGCGACTGCATTGTCCGGACGAGTTCGCTCAGGCCGGGATTGATTTCTCACCTGCCCAGACCAGCCTCTCGCGGAACACCGCGGCCCTCACCCTGCGAGGCATGCACTACCAGCCGGCGCCGCACGGAGAGACCAAGCTGGTGCGGGTCGTCCGGGGACGGATCTTCGACGTCGCCCTTGACCTGCGGCCGGGCAGCGCCACCCTCGGCCGCTGGACCGGGGTTGAGCTGGATGCGCAAGACGGCCGGGCCCTGTTCATTCCCGAAGGCGTCGCCCACGGTTTCCTGACGCTCGAGCCCCACACCGACGTGCTCTATCAGATCGCGCCGATGTTCGAGCCGGGCCATGGGGCCGGGGTGCGCTGGAACGATTCGGCCTTCGCTATCGCTTGGCCGGCCCCGCCGCAGGTGATCTCCGAGCGAGACGCCAGCTATCCGGATTTCGACCCCGACGCCGGACCAGGAGGCCGCTGATGCTGAAGATCGATCCCACGGCTGTCATCTCGCCCCTCGCCGATATCGAGCGGTCGGTGCGCGGCACGCTGATCGAGATCGGCCCCCGGGTGCTCATCGACTCCTTTGTGAAGATCAAGGCCGTCGGCGGCTGGGGCGAGGTGACCATCGGCGCGGACTCCGCGGTCAATTCCGGCACGGTGATCTATACCGGCAACGGGGTGCGGATCGGCGAGGCCGTGCTGATCGCCGCCAACTGCACGCTCGCGCCGACCAATCATGAGATCGCCGATCGCCATGCGCGCATCCGCGACCAGGGCTTCATGGCGAGCCGGGGCGGCATCGTCATCGAGGACGATGTCTGGCTGGGCGCCGGCGTGGTGGTGCTCGACGGCGCGGTGATCGGCAAGGGCTGCGTGGTGGCCGCCGGCGCCGTGGTGCGCGGCAAGCTCGAACCCTATGGCGTCTATGCCGGCGCGCCCGTGCGCCGCATCGGCGAGCGCGGCAAGGGGTGAGCGGCTTCACCGTCATCGGCGCCGGCGGCTTCATCGGCGGCCGGCTGGCCCAGGCCCTGCGGGACCGGGGCGAGGCGGTCTATGCGCCGGCCAGGGGGGAGGGCGATCTCTTCGACCGGGACCTTGGCCGGGTCTTCTACTGCGCGGGCCTCACCGGGGATTTCGCCGTTCGGCCTTTCGATACGGTGGAGGCCCATGTGACCCTGCTGGCCCAGGTGCTGGCCAAGGCCCGTTTCGAGCGACTGATCTATCTGTCCTCCACACGGCTCTATGACAGCCTGGGCGCGGCCGGCGGGCGGGAAGATGACATCCTGGCCTTTGATCCCGCCGCCCCGCGCAATGTCTATGACCTCTCCAAGGCCCTTGGCGAGAACCTGACCCTGGCCAGGTCCGAGGGCCGCGGCGCCGTGGCGCGTCTCTCCAACGTCTTTGATCTCGCAGACGGCGCCAGCGGCTTCCTGCCCGAACTGTTGCAGAAGGCGCGGCGGTCCCGGCTCATCACCCTGGACTCCGTGCCCGGTGCGGTGCGCGACTACATCCACGCTGACGACGTGATCGCGGCCCTGCTGGCCATGGGCGAGGGCGACGTCTCCGGCGTGGTCAATGTGGCCAGCGGCCAGAACGTCTCCAACGCCGACCTGGCTGAGGTTTTCGGGCAAGCCGGGTGGACCCTGAATCTGGCGGCCGACCGGCCCATGCCGGCGGCGCCCCGATGCGCCACCGACCGGCTCCGCGCGCTCGGGGTTGAACCGCAGGACCCCCGCCGCCTGATTGCTCAGGCGTTGGCCGCCCAGGGCTTTTTCCTAGGCTAGGACCTTGGCGGACGGCGCCTGCTCGGCGGCGCGGTGGCTCACCACGGCGGCCTCCAGCATCTTGTAGAAGTCGGCGGCGAAGGCCTTGGTCTGGCCCAGGCGGCTGGCCTTGAGGGTCGGCCGCAGCTCGCGGCGTAGCTTGCGAAGCCGCTCCACATCCCCAGCCAGTCGCACCGCGGCGTCCCGGTAGCCCTCCAGGTCCCCCGCACAGAGGTCGTGCAGCCCGGCATTGCCCAGGATCGAGCAGCTCAGACGCTCGAACAGGCCCGGCCCCACCAGGGTCACCACCGGCACGCCCATCCACAGGGACTCGCACGTGGTCGTGCCGCCGGTCTGGGGGAAGGTGTCCAGGGAGATGTCCATCTCGTTGTAGAAGGGCATGTGCGCGCCGCGCACCGCTTCGAACCGCAGGCGATCACGGCTGACCCCCTCGGCCTCGAAGATGGCCGCGATATTGTCCCGGAAGGCGGCGGTGCCGCCCTCGGGTCGCACGAACATGAAGCGCGACCCTGGGACCGCAGCCGTCACCTTGGCCCATTCGGCCACCATGGCCCGGCTGTACTTGTAAGGGTTGTTGGCCGTTCCGAAGGTGACATAGCCGTTGGCCACCACCGGCGGCTCGGCGGCCATGGTCCGCTCGGGGAAGGCCAGCTCCCCCATGGCGATCCAGCTCGACGGCATCAGCAGGGGCTTCTCGATCAGCAGTTCGCGCCGCGGCGGCACGAGATAGGGGTCGAGGATCAGATAGTCGATGCTGTCCAGGCCCGAGGAGTG
>JAHUZY010000208.1 GCA_019264505.1 Phenylobacterium sp.
CCGACCGACCTGCCCCCGGCCTTCACGGCCGACGGGACCGTCTATGGAACCCCGCCCCAGGCCGCCACCGTGGTTCTGCAGGCGCGGGAATCGGCCGCGCTGATCGTCCGCGGCGCCGACGGCTCGGTCTATTTCGCCCGGCAGCTTGCCGCCGGCGAGGCCTATGGCGCCCCGCAGATGAAGGGGCTGGTCATCGACGTGTCTGAGCCCACCGCCTTCCAGGTCTTTGTGGGCGGGCAGACCCGGGGCCTGCTGACCTCGACCCAGACGCCGGTGAGCCGACTGGCCGACTGACCGGGTCTGAGCGCTTGGGAATTCCGGCGCGAGGCGCTATTTTCCACAGCGTCATGACCCAGCACGATCACACCCATCTCCGCCCCTGGCGCACCATAGAGCGGCGGGTCAGCCGCAAGATCCGCGTTGGGTCCGTTGAGGTAGGCGGCGACGCGCCGATCACCGTCCAGTCCATGACCAACACCCTGACGTCTGACGCCGGGGCGACCATCGATCAGATCCGCCAGTTGGAGGAGGCCGGCGCCGACATCGTCCGGGTTTCCTGTCCCGACGAGGACTCCACCGCCGCCTTCGCCACCATCGCCAAGGCCGCCAAGGTCCCGCTGGTCGCCGACATCCACTTCCACTACCGGCGCGGCATTGAGGCCGCCAAGGCGGGCGCAGCCTGCCTGCGGATCAACCCCGGCAATATCGGTTCGCCCGACCGGGTTCGCGAGGTGATCCAGGCGGCCAAGGACCATGGCTGCTCGATCCGCATCGGCGTCAACGCCGGGTCGCTGGAGCGCGAACTGCTGGAGCGCTATGGCGAGCCATGCCCCCAGGCCATGGTCGAAAGCGCGCTCAGCCACGCCCGCATCCTGCAGGACCACGACTTTCACGAGTTCAAGATCAGCGTGAAGGCCTCGGACGTCTTCATGACGGTGGCCGCCTATCAGATGCTGGCCGAGGCCATCGACTGCCCCCTGCACCTGGGAGTCACCGAGGCCGGAGCCCTGCGCACCGGGACGGTGAAGTCAGCCATCGGCCTGGGCTCCCTGCTCTGGGCCGGCATCGGCGACACCATCCGGGTCAGTCTGGCCGCCGACCCGGTGGAGGAGATCAAGGTCGGGTTCGACATCCTGAAGTCGCTCGGCCTGCGGCACCGGGGCGTCAACATCATCGCCTGTCCCTCCTGCGCCCGGCAGGGCTTCAACGTCATCAAGACGGTTGAGGCCCTGGAGGAACGGCTGGCCCACATCTCCACCCCCATGAGCCTGTCCATCATCGGCTGCGTGGTGAACGGACCCGGCGAGGCCCTGATGACCGACCTGGGCTTCACCGGCGGGGGCAAGGGCTCGGGCATGGTCTATATGGCCGGCAAGCCCGACCATAAGATGGACAACGAGCATATGGTCGACCACATCGTCGAGCTGGTGGAGGCCCGCGCGGCCGAGCTGGCGGCGGCGGAGTCGGCGTCTCGGGCCGCCGCAGAGTAAGGGCCGGGGCGAGCCGCCCTGTATCGAGTAGCGTTGCATGAGTTCACCCCCCGACAACCGCCGCCTGACGGGCCGTATTCTGGCCTATGAGTTCATCGATCTGCTCAGCGAGATGGCCCGCCTGCATGGCGGGGACGTGGTCGCCCTGCTGATCTTCACGGGTGTCTGGACGGCCAATACGCGCCATCTGCGCTCGACGACAGACCGCTACGCCGCCCTTCACGACATCCCCCCAGACAGCCAGCGCCGGCCAATCAGCGAAGAGGATCTCTCGGTCCACCTCTGCATGCCCCGGCAGATCCAGGATCCCTATGTGGAGGGCCTGCTGGCCAGCGGATTACTTGAGCGTCGCCCCGGCGGCCTGGTGGTCCCGTCGGCCATCTTCACCCGTCCGGAAATGCTGTCAGGCGCCAACGAGACCTATGGCCGGCTGATCTCCATGCTGTCGAGGCTGCGCCAGGCCGGCATCTCCCTCGGGTAGCGCGGCGAGGAAGGCGAAGGTGACGCTAGCGTCATGCTTGCACGGCCCTCCGCCACTTGATTAGGTGCCGGCTCCAACAAATGGGGAGGACGTCATGTCCGCAGACGGCAACTGGAAGATCACGATCAACACGCCGATGGGGGCGCAGACGGTCGACGCCGTCATCACCACCAATGGCGACACCTTCACCGGCACCACCTCGGGCCAGATGGGCACCCAGTCCGTCGAAGGTAAGGTCAATGGCGACACCCTGAGCTGGTCCACCCAGATCACGTCGCCCATGCCCATGACCCTGGAATTCGAAGCCAAGGTCGCCGGCGACACCATGAGCGGCAATGTGAAACTGGGCGCGTTCGGCTCGGCGCCGATGAGCGGCGTCCGCGCTTAAGGCGAGGCTTTTTTCTGCGGGAAGGCGGCGGCGATCGCGTCGGCGCCTTCCCTGTCAGAGCCCTGGATAGGCGGCGCGAAGCACCGCCGCCAAGTAGTTCACATAGGGCGTCGCTGAAGACGGCGGCGTTTTCGCGTCGAGGTCCAGCCCCTCCGCCCGGGTCAGCGCCCAACGCGGCAGCTTACCCCCCTCGCACGCCTTGCGCAGGCGGCCCTTGATCGCAGGCTCCGGTCGCGGCGCTGGTCCAAACAGCCGCGCCAGAAGGCCCCCTGAAGGCTTGGCCGACGCCGCAGGCGGATAGCCGAGATCGCTCAGCACCTCGTCCAGCAGCCATCGACACCCCGCCGCCGCCGTCGCCCCGCGGTCCGGCCGCGCCGCATCCTCCGCCAGCCGCTTCAAGGTCGCGTCAAAGTCCCTTGGAAGCCCAGGCGGCAACACCACCAGAGGCGGCTTGGCTGGCCGGTCAGGGCGATAAACCTCGACCTTGCTGATCTCATTCGCCTCAATGCTCTCCAGGCTACGGGCGCCCGGCACCCCTGGCCTGGACACCAGGGCGCTCAGCAGGCCGCCCCGGGCCGTCAGGATCAGGGCCAGCGGCCCGTCGCAGGCCGGGCACATGGCGCTGAACACCGCCCGGGCCTCCTGGTCGGGCAGCAGCTTCCCCGGGAGGCTGGCGGCCAGTTCCGAGCGACCCTTGCAGGGCCACCAGCGGTGAAAGACCTCCGGCGCGACAGCGGTCGCAGCCCCGCAATGGGGGCATTTGACCGGGAACAAGGCTCCCATGGCGAAGACACCCTCGGCGAACAGTGGCCCGCCCCCCACAGGCGCAGCTCGTCGTCACAGCTTAACCATGCTGCATCGCGGCGACCGAGGGTGGCAAGTGGTTCCTGGTTTGTCGGCGGCCCCGGCCGACGCTAGATAGGCGGACTTCGTTCAACAGGTGCTTCAAGATCGTGCGACTTCCCCAGGCCCGGCTCGACCAGGTGCTCGACCGCTACCATGAGATCGAGGCGCGCATGGGCGCAGCAGCCGACGGCGCCGAGATCGTCCGCCTGTCCAAGGAGCATGCCGAGCTGCGCCCCGTCGCCGAGGCGGTGCAGACCCTGCTGAAGGCCCGGGCCGAGGCGCCGGATCTGGAACAGATGGCCGCCTCCTCCGACCGGGAGATGGCGGGTCTCGCCCGGGAGGAGCTGGCCGAGCTTCATGCGCGGCTGCCCGAGCTTGAACGTCAGGTCGCCCTGCTGCTGGCGCCCAAGGACAAGGACGAAAACGCCTCGGCCATTCTGGAGGTGCGGGCCGGCACCGGCGGCGATGAGGCGGCCCTGTTCGCCGGCGACCTGTTCCGCATGTACCAGCGCTACGCCCAGACCCGCGGCTGGCGGGTGGAGATCGACTCGGTCTCCGAGGGCGAGGTCGGCGGCTACAAGGAGATCATCGCCGCCATCACCGGCGACGGGGTGTTCGGTCGGCTGAAATTCGAGAGCGGCGTCCACCGGGTGCAGCGGGTGCCCGAGACCGAGGCCGGCGGGCGGATCCACACCTCGGCCGCCACGGTGGCCGTGCTGCCCGAGGTCGAGGACGTGGAGATCGAGATCAACGACGCCGACCTGCGGATCGACACCTATCGCGCCTCCGGCTCCGGCGGCCAGCACGTGAACAAGACCGACTCCGCCGTTCGCATCACCCACCTGCCCACCGGCATCGTGGTGACCTCGTCGGAAAAGTCCCAGCACCAGAACCGGGCCCGCGCGCTCAAGGTCCTGAAGGCCAGGCTCTACGATCAACAGCGCGAGGCCCTCGACACCGCCCGCGCCGACGCCCGCAAGAGCCAGGTAGGGTCCGGCGACCGGTCCGAACGGATCAGAACCTACAACTTCCCCCAGGGGCGGGTGACGGACCACCGGATCAACCTGACCCTCTACAACCTGCCGAAGATCATCGAGGGCGAGAGCCTGGACGATGTCATCGAACCCCTGATCGCCGAGGATCAGGCTGGCCGGCTGGCGGCGCTAGAAGACGAGTTCAACTAGCCTTCCGGCCGCGAAGCCGGGCCACCAGGCCGCCCGCGCCCGTCCTGACGCGGCCCATGGCGTCGGCGAGGGTGGTGGTGAGCGCCTTGCCCACGGTGTCGGCCATAGTCGCCCCGCGCTCGCCCAGGGGAGCTTCGGGACCGGTTGTGGAGTCCAGGGCGGTCTGGTGCTCGATCTCGGCGTTTAGCTCGGCGCCGACGAGGACGATCATGGAAGAAATCCAGATCCACATCATGAAGCCGATCACCGCCCCCAGGGAGCCATAGGTGGCGTCGTACCGGGCGATGTTGTTCAGGAACCATGAGAAGATCAGCGAGCCGCCCAGCCACGCCACCGAGGCGAACACGCCCCCGGGAATGACCCAGCGCCAGCGCGCCCGCGCCCGGCAGGGGCCGTAGCGATAGAGCAGGGTGAAGGCGGCCGCAGCCACGGCCAGCAGCACCGCCCACCTGAGCGGAACCCAGACGACCGCCAGATCGCCGAGTCCCAGCAGGGTCATGGCGATCGGCACGGCCACCAAAAGACCGGTGACCAGGATCAGGAAGGTCAGGGCGCCGAAGGTGGCGGCGTAGGTGATCGCCATCAGCTGGACGATGTTGCGCTTTTCCTGCTCGTCATAGGCGATGTTGACCCCCTCCACGAGGGCGCGCACGGCGTTGCTGGCGGTCCACACCGAGATCAGCAGGCTGAAGGCGAAGGCCAGGCTGAGATTGGCCTTCCGCTCCACCGCCAGGCGGCGCATCTGGTCGCCGACGATGTCCAGCACATCCCCGGGGATGACCCGGGACATTTGAGCAAGTTGGGCCTGCACCTGGCTGATGTCAGCGAAGAGGCCATAGAGGGATACGAACACCGCCAGGGCCGGCACGATGGCCAGCAGGGTGTAGAAGGTCACCCCGGCCGCCACCCGGGGCAGCTGATCTCGGTTGATCTCGGCGACGGTGCGCCAGATCACATCCTTCCAGCCGTGGGGCGGAATCTGCTGCGGATGCCCCGCAAGCCGTCCCCGGCCGGGCTCCTCGGCGGCGATCTGCTCAGGATCGCTTCCGGCAGGTCGACTGAGGCCAGGCGGCGGCTCGGGGACCATCGGCGCCGCCCGCTTGCGCCACAGGGCGAGGCCGGCCAGGGCCAGCCACGGCGCGAGCACGGCCCCCTGTCGCAGGACGGCGGCGGCGCGGGGCGATTTCTGCGGAGGCTTGTCGGGGGCAGGCATGGGTCTTCCATCAAACCCCCCGCACGCATCGCCGTTCCCCGTCGCGTGGCCTCTTGTGAGGCTGGGCGCCTTGCGGCAACAGAGGCGCATGACCGGACATATCGCAGCCCTCTATCGTCACCCTGTGAAGGGGTTCACCCCCGAGCCGATGGCGCGCGCCCAGTTGAGCGCCGGCGCGCCTTTTCCCTGCGACCGGCTCTATGCCGTGGAGACGGGGCCTTCGGGCTTTGATCCCGAAGCGCCGGCCTTCGTGCCCAAGCAGAAGTTCGCCGTGCTGGCGGCCCTGCCCCAGGTGGCGCGCGCCGCCACGCGGTACGATGAGGAGACCCAGGTCCTGAGCGCCAGCGCGCCGGGCCTGCCTGACCTGTCGGCGAGGCTGGCGGACGAGGCGGGACGGGAGGCCCTGGCCGACTGGCTGACCCGCCTGCTGGGCGAGGAGGCCCGCGGCCCCCTGCGGGTCCTGCAGGCGCCGGGACACCGGTTCATGGACCACCCCCGCGGCGACGTCTCCATCCTCAACCTGGCCAGTGTCCGCGATCTGGAACAGAAGCTCGGCCGGGAGATCGATCCCCTGCGATTTCGCGCCAACATCTATGTGGAGGGCTGGCCGCCCTGGGTGGAGAACCAGTGGGCCGGCGCCAGCATGATGGTCGGCTGGGCCCAGGCGCAGGTCTTCAAGCCCATCGTCCGTTGCGCGGCCACAGATGTGGATCCGGCCACAGGCGTGCGGGACATGGAAATCACCAAGGCCCTGTTCGACCACTACGGCCACATGTTCTGCGGCGTCTATGTGCACGTGACCCGCGAAGGCGCCGCCAGCGTCGGCGACGCCTGCAGCCAGCCGCAGGTCGAAACGACGGCGCCAGGCCACGCCATCGGAGGCGCCACAGCATGACCCTGACCCTGCTCAAGGCCTGGGGACAGGCCAAGGCCCGCCTGGAGGCCGTGGGCCTGTCCGGGCCCGTGATCGACGCGCGCCTTCTGGTGGAGGCCGCCGCCGACGCCACCCGGCTGGACATCGTCGCCGACCCCCACCGCCTGCTGACGCCCGAACAGGAGGCGCGGCTGGAGGACTATCTGGAGCGCCGGTCGCGGCGGGAGCCGGTCAGCCATATCCTGGGGCGCAAGGGCTTCTGGAAGATCATGCTGCAGGTGACGCCCGACGTCCTGACGCCGCGCCCCGACACCGAGTGCGTGGTTGACGCGGTGCTGAAGTCCACCGCCGAGCACGACCGCCTGTCGATCCTGGATCTGGGGGTGGGCTCCGGCGCCATCCTGCTGGCCATCCTCGCCGAGCGCCCCAACGCCAAGGGGCTGGGGGTGGATGTCTCTGAGGACGCCCTGGCGGTGGCCCGGGACAACGCCGCCCATCTCGGCCTCGCCGGCCGCTGCGCCCTGTTGCGCGGCGACTGGACCCAGGGCCTGTCCGACGCCAGCTTCGACATCGTCACCGCCAACCCGCCCTATATCGCCAGCGACGTCATCGAGACCCTGGAGCCGGAGGTCCGCGTGCACGAGCCCCGCCTGGCCCTGGATGGTGGCCCCGATGGCCTGGACGCCTATCGCAGCCTGGCGCCGGAGATCCTGCGGGTGCTCAGGCCCGGCGGGCGCTTCGCCGTCGAGATCGGTTATGACCAGAAGACCGCCGTGGAGGACCTGTTCCGCCAGGCCGGCGCCGCCGAAGTCCGCACCGAGCAAGACCTGGCCGGACTGGACCGCGTGGTGCTCGGTGAAAAAAGAGCCTTGGAAACTCCGGCCTGAGCCGCTACATCCCTAATTGTCTCCACCCAAATCGCCGGTGAAACAGGCCCGAATCCCGACACCGGGAGATCAGCCAAGCCGGCAGGCGCCGCGTTGCGACGGGCGCTCCCAGGTCCGGGCGGATGACGGGGATAATTTACGTCTTCAACACGGAACCTTGGGCGCAACGCCCGATCCCGAGATGAGGCTCACGCAGCCGCACGTCCTGAAGGTCAAGCCCTGGACGCGGCGCAAGACGGTTACCGAATATGAGAGATTTCAAGGGCATGAAGCGTCAGCGCGGGCGCAATCGCGGAGGCGGCGGGAATAAGCCCCAGCAGCACAACGCGAACCGCGCCTTCGATTCGAACGGCCCCGATGGCGTCAAGGTCCGGGGTAACGCCCAGCACGTCTTCGAAAAGTACCAGCAGCTGGCCCGCGACGCGACGTCGTCCAGCGACCGGGTTCTGGCGGAGAACTACCTCCAGCACGCCGAACACTATTTCCGCCTGCTGCGGGCCATGCAGCCCCAGCGCTCGCCCAGCGAGATCCTCGGCCGCGACCAGGTGACCTCGGGCCTCGACATCGATTTCGAGGACGAGAGCGGCCAGGGCCTGCCCTACGCCTCTGACCCGCCCGAAGGCGAGACCGAGTCGGACGGCGAGACCCGCAACGGTCGCGACCGCGACGAAGGTCGCCGGGATGAGCCCCGCCGTGATGAGGCCCGTCGCGACGAAAACCGCCCGCCCCGCCGCGAC
>JAHUZY010000377.1 GCA_019264505.1 Phenylobacterium sp.
GGCTCCACATCACGCCGGACGAGACGACCATGGCGACCGAGGAGACGTCCCAGCGGCCGGGATTGGCGTTCAGCGCGTTAAGGATCGGCCGGGCGAAGCTGTCGCCGACGACGGTCAGCGACTGCGGCTTGTGGCGTTCGATGGCGTCCAGCATCTCGACGGGATCGAACGTCTCTCCCGCTAATGTCACCAGAGAACCGCCCGCAAGGTGCGTTCCGATCGCCGTGAGCAGCCCCGTCCCGTGCATCAACGGGGGCGCAATCAGCGCCCGGCCTCCGGGGCCGATCTTACGGGTGTGCTCACGGAGCGCCTCCAGGGTCTCAGGCACCGGCCCAAGCTTACGCGCCGAACTGAGCGTCACCTCCCGGAGGTCGTGGTGGGGCCACATCACGCCTTTGGGCATGCCTGTGGTGCCGCCGGTGTAGATGAAGAGCAGATCCTGTCCCGAGCGTTCAAGCTGCAGCGCGGAACCGTCACCGTTGTCCGCGAGGGCGTGGAACGGCTCAGCGAACGGCGCGGTCCCCCCCCCCTCCGACACTTCGACCCAGGTCTTTACCTTGGGCAGCCGGTCCCGGACCTGCGTGACGGCGTCGCGGAACTCGGAGGCGTAGACCACCGTCTGTGCGTCGGAGTTGTCGAAAATGTACCAGACCTCGTCCGGCGTGTAGCGGTAGTTGACGTTGACGTGGGTCAGTCGCGCTTTGAAAGCCGCTGAGAGCGTAATCATGTATTCTGGACGGTTACGCATGTACACGGCGACCTTGTCGCCGGGCGCCGCCCCGCGGGCGATCAGGGCGCGCGCGAGGTTGTTGGAGAGCCGGCTCGCCTCGTGCCAAGGAACCGTCCGCTCGCCATGGATGAAGGCGGGTGCGTCCGGTGGCAGCACCGGTTCGATGGCGTCGAGGATGTCTCCGAAATTCCAACCCACGCGTCTCTCTCCCTAGCCTTCTTCGTTCTTCGGGGCTGAGCGCCCTCTAGCTGGTGCGAACCTCGCGGAACGGGATGTCCCGGTCCACCTCCGGCTCCTTGGGCAGGCCCAGGACCCGCTCGCCGATGATGTTGCGTTGGATCTGGTCGGTGCCGCCGCCGATCGAGGTGAAGTAGGCGTTCAGCGTCAGGAAGTTGGCGTCCTCCGCCCGGGGATGGTCCGGGCCCTCGAGCACGCTGCCGGCGCCCAGGATCAGGGTCCGGACGCGCGCCTCCTCGTGCAGGATGCGGCTCATCGCGAGCTTGCCGAGGCTCATCAGCGCGGAGGTCGTGCCCTGCTTGAGGTCGGCCTTGGCCCGGGCGGTGTTGAGGGCGTTGAGCTTCTTCAGGGCGATGACCCTGGCGATTTCCTGGCGGATCAGCGGGTCGGAGAGCACGCCGGCCTCGCGGGCCAGGGCGATCAGCGGCTCGCCGGGGCCTTCCGAGACGCCGCTGCGCGGACCTCTGGCGCCTTCACCCATCGCGGAACGCTCGTAGGCGAGCGCGGTCTGCAGCACGCCCCAGCCCTGGCCGAGCTCGCCCAGCAGGTTCTCGGCCGGGCAGACGGCGTCGGTGAAGAACACCTCGTTGAACTGGCTCTCGCCGGTGATCTGCCTCAGCGGGCGGACCTCGACGCCGGGCTGCTCCATCGGCAGAAAGAAGAAGCTGATGCCGCGGTGCTTGGGCACGTCCCAGTCGGTGCGGGCGATCAGCATGCCGTAGTCGGCGGCGGCGGCGTAGCTGGTCCAGACCTTCTGGCCATTGACCACGAAGTGGTCGTCCTGGCGGTCGGCGCGGGTGCGGACGCCGGCCAGGTCCGAGCCGGCGCCGGGCTCGGAGTAGAGCAGGCACATGCCGACGTCGCCGCGCAGCAGCGGGACGATCAGCTTCTCCTTGAGCGCCTGCGTGCCCCGCGCGAGCAGGGTGTTGGCCCACAGGTTGGTGCGGTCCTGGCCGGTGCCGGGCGCGCCGACGGCGGCGAACTCGCGCTCGACGACGCGGGCCTGGGCGTCGCTCAGGCCCCGGCCCATCCATTCGGTCGGCCAGCGGGGGACGGCCCAGCGAGCCTCGATCACCTTGGCGACCCAGGCCTTGCGCTCGGCCTCGCTCTGCAGCGGGCCGGTCCAGTTGGCGGCCAGCCAGGCGCGGACCTCCTCACGCAGGCTGTCGTCGGTGACCGGTAGGGCGGCGTCGTCAGCCATGGGCGGCCTCCAGTTCGGCGACGTAGCGCTCGCGGTGAAAGGCCGGGGCGCCGAACAGCTGGGCGTCGGCCCGGGCCCGGCGCAGGTAGAGGTGGGCCGGGTGGTTCCAGGTGAAGGCGATGCCGCCGTGCATCTGGATGGCGTCGGCGCAGATCTTCACGAACGCATCGGCGCAGGCGAAGGCGGCGAGCTCCACCGCGGACTTGGCGTCCGGCGCGCCGGCGGCGAGCTGGGCGGCGGCGTGGCGGGCGGCGGACGTGGCGCTCTCGGACTCCACGAGGAGGTCGGCGGCCATGTGCTTGATGGCCTGGTAGCTGCCGATCGACCGTCCGAACTGGATGCGGTTTTTGGCGTAGTCGACGGTGAACTCCAATACCCGTCGGCCACCGCCGGCCTGTTCACCGGCCAGCGCGACGCGGGCGAGGCCCAGCGCCTCCTCGACGGCGTTCCAGCCGGCATGCTGCTTCCCGACGAGCCTGGCCGGTGCGGCTTCGAAGCTGATCTGCGCCAGCCGCAGCGTGTGGTCGAACACGGGCAGGGGCTTCACCGCCACGCCGCCGGCCGTCGGATCGACCTCGAACACCGAGATCCCGTCAGCCTCCACTGCGGCGACCAGCAGCACGTCGGCGATTTGGCCGTGGGTGACGAAGCTCGCTTGACCCTCCAGACCCCAGGCCTCGCCGTCGGCGCGCGCCCGCACAGCGACGCCGTCCGGCGTCCAGGTTCCGGCGGAGCCGGTCAAGGCGGCGGTAGCGATGCGTGAGCCGTCAGCGATCCCGGGCAGCAGGCGCGCATTGGCCTCCGCATCCCCAAGCGCCTGAAGCAAGCCCGCCGCCAGCACGCCGCTGGTGAGCAGAGGGGAGCAGAGGAGGGCGGCGCCGACCGCTTCCATCACCAGCTCGAGTTCCAGGGGGCCTGCGCCCGCGCCGCCGTACTCCGGGTCGACGAGCAGGCCGACGGCGCCGATCTCCGCCAGCGCCTTCCAGACGTCGGGATCGTAGCCGGCGTCGGTCTCCATGACGCGGCGCACGTCGGCTTCCGTACTGCGCTCGGCCAGCAGGCGCAGCATGGAGCCCTGGAACGCCAGGCGCTCTTCGATCGGGAGGCTGACCATGGTTG
This sequence comes from Phenylobacterium sp., assembly GCA_019264505.1. Taxonomy (GTDB): domain Bacteria; phylum Pseudomonadota; class Alphaproteobacteria; order Caulobacterales; family Caulobacteraceae; genus Phenylobacterium. The sequence continues at coordinate 3,288 of JAHUZY010000377.1, forward strand.
CTCCGACGTGACCTCGTTCGAGTTTCGGACGGTGATCGTCAGAAAGACCTACACTTTGTCACCACGCAAGGCTAAAAGTGAGGAATGACCGATGTCGCCACTTCGATCGCTGCGCGAGGCCGCCCGCGCGATCCGTCGATCGAATCGCGTGTGTTCGATGCGGCCATGGCTCAGTATGCGGAGGCGGGCTGGTCGGGGTTCAACTTCGAATCAGTTGCGCGCAAAGCCTGCGTGGGGAAGGCGTCGCTCTACAGGCGCTGGCCGACGCGCGGTGAACTTCTGAGGCATACGCTGCAAGCGCGGTGGCTGACCGTCTCCAGCATCGACACCGGAAATATCCGCGGGGACTTGGAAGAGCTGGCCCGAATGATCGCCCGCACGCTCACCGGCCCGTACAGCGAGGCCCATGCGCGAATTAGCTTAGACTCCGCGCGACACCCGGAGATGCTGGATTTTCTGCGTCCCTATTCGGACGACACAATCCGACACGGCCGCGCCATTGTGCGGCGTGCCATTGCGCGTGGGGAGATCACGCCAGCAACAAATCCCGGCCTGATGATGGACATGGTCGTGGGGGCGGTGACCAACCACATCCGGACGACGCCTGCACGGCTCCGCGGAGTGATGATGGCCAAGATGCAGGATTTCGTATCCGAGCTTGTGGAGGCGGTTCTTCACGGTGTCCGAGCCACAGATATGACAGAGAATGACAAAAAGGACCGGGGGGTGAGTGCGTGAGCCAAGTCAGGGCGCCCATCGTGGCGGAGGTGGACGCGGTGGTCGTCGGGGCCGGGTTCGGCGGCCTCTACATGGTCCACCGCCTGCGCGAACTGGGGCTGAGCATCCAGGGCTTCGATGCGGCCGGCGGCGTCGGCGGCACCTGGTACTGGAACCGTTACCCGGGCGCGCGCTGCGACATTCCGAGCCTGTTCTACTCCTACACCTGGTCGGCCGAGGTGCAGCAGGAGTGGCGCTGGAGCGAGAAGTACGCCGCCCAGCCCGAGATCCTGGCCTACGCCGAATTCGTCGCCGAGAAGTACGACCTGAAGCGCGCCTTCGCCTTCGAGACCAAGGTGAAGTCGGCGGTCTGGGACGAGGCGACCGGCCGCTGGACGGTCACCACCGACCGGGGTGACCGCGTGAGGGCCCGGTTCTGCATCATGGCGACGGGCTGCCTCTCCATGCCCCGTGCGCCCGACCTGCCCGGCCAGGGCACCTTCCAGGGCAGCACCTTCCACACCGGCAAGTGGCCGCACGAGCCCGTCAGCTTCGCGGGGCAGACGGTGGCGGTGATCGGCACCGGCTCGTCGGCCATCCAGTCGATCACCGAGATCGCCAAGGACGCCGGTCATGTCTACGTCCTCCAACGTACGCCCAACTTCAGCGTGCCGGCCCGCAACGGACCGCTGCGGGACAAGGAATACGCCGCCTTCTGGGAGCAGTACCCGGCGTATCGGCAGATGGTGCTGGAGGGCACGGCCGGGATCGCCGGCGGCAGCCCGTTCCGCAGCCTCACCACCGAGCAGCAGCGGGCCAGGTTCGAGGAGCTATGGAACATCGGCGGGGCCGGCTACCTGGGCGCTCTGGCGGACCTGTTGACCAACCCCATCGCCAACGACGCGGCGGCCAACTTCGTGCGCGAGAAGATCCGCGAGACCGTGAAGGACCCAGAGGTCGCCGAGGCGCTGCTGCCCGACGACCCCCCCATCGGCGCCAAGCGGATCTGCGTCGACACCGGCTACTACGAGGTCTTCAACCAGGACAACGTCACCCTGGTGAACCTCAGGAAGGCGCCAATCGAGGCGATTACGCCAGCTGGCGTGCGGACCACGGCGCAGGAGTACTCGGTCGACGCCATCGTCTATGCCACCGGCTTCGATGCCATGACCGGCGCGCTGCTGAACATCGACATCCGGGGCCGGGGCGGGTTCAGCCTGGCCGAAGCCTGGGGCGACGGGCCGAAGACCTACCTCGGCCTCCAGGTGGCAGGCTTCCCCAACTTCTTCACCGTCGCCGGTCCGGGCAGCCCCTCGGTGCTGTCCAACATGATTAGCAGCTGTGAGCAGCACGTGGACTGGATCAGCGACTGTCTGGCCTGGCTGGACGCGAACGGCGTGGAGGTCATCGAGGCCGACCCGCAGGCCCAGGAGGACTGGGTGCGCAAGGTCAACGAGGCCGCCGACAAGACCCTCTTCCCGAAGGCTAACAGCTGGTACATCGGCGCCAACATCCCCGGAAAGCCGCGGGTCTTCATGCCCTACGTCGGCGGCCACTACCGGCAGATCTGCAACCAGGTGGCGGCCGAGGGTTACCGCGGCTTCCGTCACTCAGCGTCGACGGTCGGCGCCACACAAGCCAAGGCGCGGGCATGACCGCAGTCGCCCCTGCGGCCAGCCAAGCCGATGTTCGTCGGCCGAGACAAACTCCAACCTTGCAGACAGGAACCCCATAATGCCCCTGCACAGCCGCATCTGCGATATATTGAACATCGAGTATCCGATCGTGCTGGCTGGGATGGGCGGCGCCAGCGTTCGGCGCCTTGCGGCTGCGGTTTCGAATGCAGGCGGGGCTAGGGGTGCTGGGCGCAGCGGCCTGTTCGCGCGAGGAGCTGCGCGAGTGGATCCGGGAAGTGAAATCCCTGACGGACAAGCCATTCGAGGTTGACACGCTTCTGCCGGCCTCAATCCGGCGCGATCCGACGGACGCGGCCGGGACTGGAAAGCCCTCACGTTCGGAGTTGATCGGCGAGTACCAGGCCTTCGCCGACGAGTTCATGCGTCAGGAGGGGCTGACGAAGGTCCTCCGGCCTCGCCGCGGATCCAACGCAGACGCCCAAGGCGGCCCGATGTTCTTCTCGAAGGATTTCTTTGAGGAGCAGATGGAGGTGGTTGTCGAGGAGAAGGTGCCGGTCTACGCTGCCGGGCTCGGCAACGCCGGTCCCTGGATGGAGCGGATGCGTGAGAACGGAACCAAGGTGATGTCGGTCATCGGTTCGGTCAAGCACGCCCTTCAGGTGGCGGCCGCGGGTGTCGACGTCGTGGTCGCGCAGGGACATGACGGCGGCGGCCACAACTCGCCGATGGAACAACGGCGCTGATCCCTCAGGTCGTCGACGCCATGGGCGGCCGTGTTCCGGTCCTGGGCGCGGGCGGCATCGCTGACGGGCGGGGCGTTGCGGCCGCCATAATGCTGGGCGCCGAGGGCGCTTGGGTCGGGACCGCGTTCATGGCCACGGATGAGGCCGGCATCCAGCAGTTCCAGAAGGAGGTTCTGGTGGAGTCCGGGGACGCGGACACGGTTGGCGCCTATGTGCTCGAACTGGGGGTTGCGGTCGGGATGGCTCGCGCCTTCAGCGGCCTTGCGGTTGGCCTGGCGCGAGAAGCCGAGCTGGGTCAGCAGCTTGCGCACGCTGTTGGGGCTGATCGCATGGCCCATGTCGGCAAGCGCCGAGGCCAGCTTGTCCAGGCTCTTCGACACCCACAGCAGCAGGCGCTCCGGATCGCCCCGCGTCGCCGGCTCGACAAGACGCATCAGATCGGCCAGCAGCGTCGGATCGCGCTCGCTCAACGGCTTCGGGCCGCCCCCCTCCCGGCGCACCCGGCCGCGCGGCGGAGGCTCGGCATCGAGGTCTCTGACCCCGCGCCCGATCGTCGAGCGCGCCAGCCCCGTGATCGCCGAGACCGCGGCCAACCCGCCCCGGCCCGCAGCCCGCGTCTCGCTCGCGGCGAACACCCGCCGCCCCCGCTCGTCCCGCTTCGAGCCGTCCGCCTCCCACCGCCGCCGTATCCCGAGCCCGTCGATCATCCCGTCCCGGCTAGCCCGCGTCGCCCCTCACCGGAATCCCCTCCACCTGAGTCACACCGCCGCACCCACCACATCGGCAGCATGAGATTCAGTTATCGATGCGGATGTCCTAAGCGGCTACCAGTGGCGGACATTTGCCGCAAGGCCGGGATCAGCCAGGCGACCTATTTTAACTGGAAGAAGAAATACGACGGCCTGCTGCCGACCGAGATGAAGCGGCTAAAGCAGCTGGAAGACGAGAACACCAGGCTGCGAAAGCTGGTGACGGATCTCTCTCTGGACCGGGAGATGCTGCAGCATGTGATCCGCCGACCCAAAGGGCCGCGAAGCACAAGCTCTGAGGCCTGCTCGTAGGCGGGAGCTGGTGTACGAGTGTGAATCGGCGTGGAAAACTGATCCCCATCTCGGGGAGATCGGTGTCGAAAAATGACCCCCTGTTCCTGAGGCTTTGATGGCCAGATCGGCGGCTTGTTCAGCTGCGGATCGAGACGGGGATGTTGGTAGTGGAGACGGTGGCGAAGATCCGGCGCGAGCATTTCCGGCGGGGTAAGGGTGTGAAGACGATCGCGCGGGAGTTGGGGCGTTGGGGCTGTCGCGCAACACGGTCCGCAAGGTGTTGAGATCTGAAGAGACGGCGTTCGAGTACGAGCGGGCCGAGCAGCCTCACCCGAAGCTGGGAGCCTTCATTCCCCAGTTGGAGGTGATGCTCGAGGCCAACGCGGCGGGTGCCAGGAAGGATCGGCTGACGCTGACGCGGATGGCCGATCTGCTATCCCGGGAGGGATATGAGGGTGGCTATGACGCTGTGCGGCGATACGCCGGCCGCTGGTCGTCCAAGCGCCGCGGCGTGAACTTCCCCGTCGAGGCGTTCGTGCCGCTGAGCTTTGCGCCGGGCGACGCCTACCAGTTTGACTGGAGCCACGACCAGGTCGAGATCGGCGGGACGCCGATGACCGTGAAGGTGGCGCACCTGCTGCTGTGCCACAGCCGGCCTCTACATCCGGGCCTATCCGCGCAGACCCAGGAGATGGTGTTCGACGCCCACGCGCGGGCCTTTGCGTCGTTCGGCGGGGTCACGGCGCGGGGGATCTACGACAACATGAAGACCGCCGTAGACGCGGTCTTCGCCGGCAAGACCCGGCGCTTCAATCGACGGCGCTATCCCTTGTCGGACAAGG
>JAHUZY010000385.1 GCA_019264505.1 Phenylobacterium sp.
GCTCCGGACGCCCCTGGGCCACCCACGACTCCCAGCCCCTGGCCCGCAGCTCGCAGGCGGGACAGTCGCCGCAGCCATGGCCCCAGTCGTGCCGCAGGCCGCGCTCGCCGCGATAGCAGGTGTGGCTCTCCTCGCAGATCAGGTCCACCAGGGCCTCGCCGCCGAGCGTTTTCGAAAGCGCCCAGGTCTCCGCCTTGGTCAGCGACATCAGCGGCGTCTGGATGCGGAAGTCCTGCGCCATGCCGAGGTTCAGCGCCTGCTCGAGGGCGTCGATCGTGTCCCTGCGACAGTCGGGGTAACCGGAGAAGTCAGTCTCGCACATGCCGCCCACCAGATCCCGGATACCGCGGCGGTCGGCGAGGGCCGCCCCATAGGTCAGGAACACCAGATTGCGGCCCGGGACGAAGGTGGAGGGCAGGCCCTTGTCGGTCACCTCAAAGGCCCGCTCAGCAGTCATCGCCGTCTCGGCGATGGCGCCAAAGCCCGTAAGGTCGATGAGGTGGTCAGGTCCCAGCCGCGGTGCCCAGGCGGGAAACTGTGTCGCCAACGCCCCCCGGACGACCTGGCGCGCCATCATCTCCACGGCGTGGCGCTGGCCATAGTCGAAGCCGAGCGTCTCCACATGGTCATAGCGGGCAAGCGCCCAGGCCAGGCAGACCGAGGAGTCCTGCCCCCCGGAAAACAGCACAAGGGCCCGCCGATCGCGATGGGTATCCGTCATGCTCCCCATATGCGCGCGCGGGCGACGAAGGGGAAGTCCAAGGGCCGGCCCAGGCGCCCTTCACAGGGCGAGCCAGCGGCCCGGCTCAACCTTCATTTTCGTAGATTCGGTATGCCACCCATCGCTCTGCCCTGGTGGTCGGGACCGGTTGCTCACAAGGGGATTTCCAAAGAACATTGGTCAGTTTTGTGCGCCGCGTTTGAAAGCGCGGTATTTCCGCCACGCCCGGCGCAAACCTTCGCCATATTTGGCGCCTGAACGCAGATAAGTTTGACTGCTACGTCGGTTGGAACGAGGTTCCCGGCCCTGATCGCCCTCCCCGGCGGTCCTTGTCACACATTGAAAATAACGAGCGGCGCCAAAGCCGCTTGGGAGGACCTATGTCGTCTGTCTCGCACAACGGTCTGCGTCGCCTGCTGGCGGCCAGCACCTCGGTCGCCGTCCTCGTCAGCGCCGGCGGCGCCGCCGCGCAGTCCGCCGCGCCCGCCGTCGAACCCTTCACCATCCAGGAACTGGTCATCACCGCTGAGAAGCGCGAGCAGGCCCTGCAGGACGTCCCCGTCGCCGTCTCGGCCTTCACCTCGGAGCAGCGCGACACCCAGGGCATCACGAACATCCAGGACTTCGTGAACTTCACCCCGGGCATGAACTATTCCGGCGCGGACCGGGTGTCCCTGCGCGGCTCGGGCCGCAACACCTTCTACATCGGCAACGATCCCGGCGTGGCCGCCTATTCGGACGGCTTCTACTCGGCCAGCTCCTCGGAGCTGTTCAAGTCGCCCCTGTTCATTGAGCGGACCGAGATCCTTCGCGGGCCCCAGGGCACGCTCTATGGCCGAAACGCCATGGGCGGGGCGATCAACCAGATTTCCAAGCGTCCGGACTATGAGTTCTCCGGCGAAATCCGCGCCGCTGTCGCCAACTTTGACTACACCCGCGTCGAAGGCGTGGTCTCCCTCCCCGTCGCCGAAAACCTGCGCTTCAAGGTGGGTGGCAGCCAGGACTGGCAGCGCAAAGGCTTCATCGAGAACATCGGCGGCGCCAACGAAGGCGCCTCGATCAAGCGGACTTATTTCGAAGCCCAGATGGAAGCCGAGCTCGGCGAAGATGTGGACGTCTGGGTGCGCTACAACCGGTCGAACTGGGACGACAGCATGGGCGTCGGCGACCGCCTGTCCAATCTGGTCAGCCCCTATGACACCACCCGCGCCTTCCAGCCCATCGGCGGCTTGGTGACCGGCTTCCAGTTCGGCGAGAAGGTGGCTAATCCCGGCGTCCGCGACCCCTATGTGCAGAACACCAACCGCGACGGCTACGGCGCCCTGCGCGGCAACCATGTCCTTACCGGTCAGGTGACCTGGGACCTGGGCTTCGCCGACCTGAAGTACATCGGCGGCTTCCAGCAGTACGACTATCAGACCGGCGGCGACTACGACAGCACCAGCCGCACCGCGCCGATCACCGTGGCCGGCGTGCCGGGCATCTTCATCGATTACACCACCGACTTCTATGAGACGAAGAAGTACTATTCCAACGAGCTGAACCTGACCTCCAATTCGGACGGGCCGCTCAACTGGATCCTCGGCGTCTACCAGTACGAAGAGGACTACAGCCAGCGCATCCAGCTGGGGAACCCCCAGCAGGCGCAGATGGCCAACCCCTGCTACTTCGGCGGTCCGGCCAATCCCTGCATCGCTGCGCCGGCCAATCCGACCCGCAACTTCGCCGACAACTATGCTGAGCTGAACTCCAAGGCCCTGGCCGCCTTTGGCCAGTTCACCTACGCCTTCAACGACGCCTTCGCCCTGACCGCCGGCCTGCGCTACAGCCGCGACGAGAAGGACGGCTTCGAGAGCCAGCGCCTGGTGCTGTTCTCCCCGGCCGGCCCGTTCGGTCCCGTCCTGGGCGGCCGCTTCGCCTTCGATGTGTCCACCGACCTGCAGCCGGGCGTGCCGGGCATCCAGAACAGCCGCACCCTGTCGAACACCTGGGAAGCCGTCACCGGCGTGGTCAACCTCGACTGGACCCCGGACGACGACAGCCTGTTCTACGCCAAGTACAGCCGTGGCTATAAGTCCGGCGGCTTCCTGCTCGGCACCCTGGCCCCCAACCCGGAAGGCGAGGCGGAGTTCGTCAACGCCTATGAGCTGGGGATGAAGAAGACGATCGCCCGCCAGCTGATCGTCAACGGCTCGCTCTATTACAACGACTATTCGGACCTGCAGCTGAACCTGCAGCAGCTGAATGCGGCGGGCACGGCCTCGGCCAACAACTTCATCAATGTCGACGCCCGGGCCTATGGTCTTGAGCTGGAGACCATCTGGCAGCCGAGCCGCAATCTGCAGGTGTCGGTGAGCTACGGCTATCTGAACACCGAGATCACCGAGGGCTGCTGCTTCTACGATCCGGCCGATCCGAGCGCCCGCCTGCCGAGCGCCCGCCCGGCCGGCGGCACGGCGGTGCAGAACGGCGTCCTGCTGGTGTTCCAGGACCTGGAGGGCTCGCGCCTGTTCCAGTCGCCGGAGCACAAGGTCGCCCTGAACGGCAACTACACCTGGGACTTCGCCGCCGGTTCGCTGATCGCCTCGGCGACGGCCTTCTGGACGGACGAGACCACCTATCAGCCCTTCGACAACCCGGCCTTCGCGGTGCCCGCCTATTCGGTGGCCGACTTCCGCCTGATCTGGCGCGACCTCGACGAGCGCTATGCGGTGATCGGCTATGTGAAGAACGCCTTCGAAGAAGAGGGCTTCACCTCTACGGGCACCACCAATCCAACGGCGGTCTTCGCCAATCCGAACCCGGGCTTGGTGGTGGGCGGCCAAGCCTTCCTGCAGCAGACCGGCACGGCGATCACCCGCGGCCTGATCCAGCCCCGCACCTTCGGCCTGGAGCTTCAGTACCGCTTCTAAGGTCGCTTCAAGCGAGACCCATGGGACGGGCGGCGGGGCGACCTGCCGCCCGTTCTGCGTTTTGACGGACCAGATCAAAGACGGGCGACAGACTTAACGTCTCCGCAAAAGGTTTCCGCCATCCTGGGTGGAAGTTTCAAATGGTGCCGCCGTCCATGTCTCCGTCCGAGTTCTTCTTCGACCAAGTCACGGAGGAAATCCGCATCCAGGTCGAGGGTGTGCGCGCCCTGGCTGATCGGCTGGGCCGACAGCACCTCTCCGCCGATGCGGCCGCCTGCATCGAAGGCATCGGCGAAGCGGCGAACACGGTTTCCCGGCTGCTGGCCACGGCTCACGACCTCAAAGCCGCCGCCGCCGAGCAGCTGACCTTCAATCCGGCGCCTCACCCCCTTCGCGAACTGATGGACGAGGTCCAGGAGCGCTGGATCAGCCGGGCCCGTGAGAGCGGCGTCACCCTTCTGGTGGCCTATGAGGGCGATCCCGCCGCCGCAGCCCTGGTGGACGCCCATCGACTGCACCAGATCTTTGACGGCTTTATCGGCCAGGCTGTCTCCGGGGTCCGTCGCGGGGCGGTGGAGGCCTCCCTTGAGGTCATCCCGTCCCCATCCGAGACCCTCCGGCTGGTGGGCCGGGTCCGCGGCGCCGGCGACGTTACGGACGGCAGCCTTTCAGGCAGCATCGAAGAGATCACCGCCCGATTTGGCCTGGAGACCGCCCTGAGCGCTGCGCTGGGTCAGCGAATTCTGGCCGCCTTCGAGGGCCAGGGCCGCAACGAGCTGAACGCCGGCGGCGGGGAAACGGTGGTGTTCACCCTGACCGTCCCCTGCGCGCCGGATGTCGTCGCCGCGCCCTCCGAGGCCGCCGCCGACCGGGCCGCGCACGTCCTCATCGTCGATGACAACGCCACCAACCGCATGGTCGCCGAAACGCTTTGCGAGATGTTCGACTGCACCGCTGAAACCGCTGTCGATGGGGTTGAGGCGGTGGAGCTGGCCCGGTCTGGCCGCTTTGATCTCATTCTCATGGACATCAAGATGCCGCGGATGGACGGCGTCGCGGCCACCCGCGCCATTCGCGCGCTTTCCGGACCAGCCGGTCAGACCCCGATCATCGCCCTGACCGCCAACGCAGACCCAGAGGACGCCGCTGGCTATATTGCGGCGGGCATGATCGGCGTGGTGGAAAAGCCCATGAAGCCGGAAAACCTGCTGCGCGCACTGCAACAGGCGCTCAACCCCGGCGACGCCAAGGCGGCCTGAAGGCGCCCTACGCGCTGCGGTCTGGCCTCCACCGCCGGCTCAGGCGATGATCCCCTGACCAGCTTGGGGGGTGTGATGGCCAGCTTCTATGAAAGACGCATTCTTCCAGGCCTGCTGACCTGCGCCTGCGGGTCGCCAGGCATCATGCGGCAGCGGGCCCGGATTGTGCCGCAGGCCTACGGCGAAGTGCTGGAGCTGGGCGTCGGCGGCGGCCTGAACCTCGCCTTCTACGACCAGGCCAAGGTGACTCAGGTGACAGGCATCGACCCTTCGGCTGAGCTGCGGGCGATCGCCCTGACAGCGCCCAGGGCTCCGGAGCTGAAGGTTTCGGTGGAGGCCGGGACGGCCGAGGCGCTGCCCTTCGCCAACCACAGCTTTGACAGCGTCGTCTGCACCTTCACCCTCTGCTCGGTGAGCGAGCCCGCCAAGGCGCTGGCGGAGGCCCGGCGCGTGCTGCGGCCCGGGGGACAGTTGCTGTTCTGCGAACACGGTCTGTCGCCCGAACCGGAGGTCGCCCGCTGGCAGAGGCGGCTTGATCCCCTCTGGAGCCGGCTGGCTGGGGGATGTCATCTGAACCGGCCGGTGAGCGCGACCGTGGCGGCGGCCGGGTTTCGTCTGGGGTCGATCGAAAAGGCCTATCTGCCGAAAACCCCCCGGTTCGCGGGCTGGAAC
>JAHUZY010000003.1 GCA_019264505.1 Phenylobacterium sp.
GTCCTGAACAGGGCCGCCCCGATTTCTCCGCGTCCGTCGACAATCGAGGCGAACCTCAATGAACTCCCTGCTCCGCCCGCTCTCGGGCCTCCTTCTCTGCACCACGGCCCTGATGGCGCCGGCGGTGGTCTTCGCTCAGGCCGCTGATGGGCCGGAGGTTCAGGAACTGGTCGTCCGGGGACGCTATATCCCCGAAGTGATGCGCGAGACCGCCGAGGTGGCCTCCATCGTCACCGCCGAGGACCTGGTCCGCCAGGGCGACGGCACCGCCGCCGAGGCCCTGACCCGCCTGACCGGCCTCAGCGTCGTCAGCGGTCGCTTCGTCTATGTCCGCGGTCTTGGAGAGCGTTACTCCTCGGCCCTTCTGAACGGCTCACCCCTGCCGAGCCCTGAGCCCCTTCAGCGGGTGGTGCCCCTGGACCTGTTCCCCAGCGGAATTCTGTCCAGCGTCAACGTCCAGAAGTCCTATTCGGTGAACTATCCCGGCGAGTTCGGCGGCGGCGTGATCGACCTGCGCACCGTGGGCGTGCCGGACGAGCCGTTCGTGTCCCTGAGCTTCGGCCTCAGCGCCAATGACGAGACCTCGCTGAAGCAGGGCCTGACCTATTACGGCGGCGACTACGACCTGACCGGCTTTGATGACAACACCCGCGACCTGCCGGGCTTGATCCGCCAGGGCATCGCCACCGGCAAGCGCATCGATCAGTCGAACTTCGACGCCGAGACCCTGGTGCAGATGGGCCGCAGCTTCCAGAACGCCAATGTGCGTCTGCTGCAATCCACTAACGACATTCCGATCAATGGCAGCGGCGGTATTTCGGCCGGCACCCGCTGGAACCAGGACTGGGGTTCGCTGGGCGTCGTCTTCGTCGGTGGCTATGACCGCAGCTGGGAAACCAAGCGCGCTGTCCAGCAGGCTGGCGTGGTCAGCCTGGGCGGCCTGGCGGTCACCGAGGACCTGCGGTCCAACTCCACCGAGATGGATGTGGAGTGGCACGGCCTGGCCAGCGTCGCGCTGGACCTGGACGCCCACAAGTTCCAGTGGACCAACTTCTACGTCCGCAACGTGACCAAGGAAGCCCGCTCGGTCGAAGGCGAGAGCACGCTCTCGAGCAACTTCATCCGCGACGACTACACTGCCTGGTACGAGCGCGAGCTGTTCAACACCCAGCTGACCGGGGCCCATGAGTTCGGGGATCTGGAGATCGACTGGCGCGGGTCCTACGCGAACACCACCCGCGAGGCGCCCTACGAAACGCAGATCCGCTATCGCCGCCTGGCCGACGACCGTTTTTATCATAACCCCCAGTCGGACGCGAACTTCCTGCGGTTCAGCAGCCTGGAGGACACCACCTACGGGGCTGGTGTCGATGTGCGCTATCGCTGGGACAACCCGCTGATCGTCGACTTCACGGTCTCGGCCGGCTACGCCTTCTATGAGAACGAGCGGTACTCCGACAGCCGCGTGTTCCGCTTCACCATGGACCAGACCCCGTCCCTGGCCTTCCAGCTGCAGCGGGTCGACTATCTCTATTCGAACTTCAACATCCGCACCGATGGCCTCTTCCTGCGGGAAGTGACGGGTTCGGAAGGCGCGGCGGCCTATGAAGCGGCGCTCACCTCCAACGCCTTCTATCTGCAGGGTGAGGGCGAGATCCTTCCCGCGGTCCGCGCCAGCCTGGGCGTTCGCTATGAAGAGGCCGATCAGACCGTCCAGGCCCTGGACCTGTTCTCGGCCAACGATCCGGCGGCGGTGGAGCTGAAGAACGACTATGTGCTGCCCGCCGGCACGGTCACCTGGAACTTCGCCGACGATCAGCAGCTGCGCTTCGGCGTGTCCAAGACCATCGCCCGGCCGCAGTTCCGCGAGCAGGCGCCGCAGATCTACCTCGACCCGGAATCCGACCGCACCTTCATCGGCAATCCGTACCTGGTGGACAGCGAGCTGGTGAACGTCGACCTGCGCTACGAGCGCTACTTCGACCGCGGCCAGTTCGCCACGCTCGGCGCCTTCTACAAGGACATCGACAAGCCGATCGAGTCGGTGGTCAACGAGACCGGCGGCGGCCTGCAGCAGACCTTCCTGAACGCCCCCCGCGCCGTGCTCTACGGCCTTGAGGCGGAGTTCAAGAAGACCTTCGAGCCGCAGCTGGGCATGACCTTCATCGACAATCAGCGCTGGCTGATCGGCGCCAACTACACCTGGACCAAGGCCGAGGTGAAGGTGAGCGGCGGCGACCAGGTCTTCCCGCTGACCGGTCTTGGCCAGCCGGCCCCGGCCTCCAACTTCGTCATCGACGGCAGCCGCCTGCAGGGCACCTCGGAGCACATCGCCAACCTGCAGTTCGGGTTCGAGAGCCTCGATGGGGCCACCCAGGCGACCATTCTGGCCAACTACGCCAGCGAGCGGACCACCGCCCGCGGCGGGTCGGGCGCGGCGGACTTCCTGCAGGAGCCGGGCGTCCAGCTGGACCTGACGGTCCGCCAGAAGTTCCAGCTCTGGGGCCCTGAGTTCACCCTGGGCTTTGAAGCGCGCAACCTGCTGGGCGAGGAGTTCGACGAATTCCAGACACAGGGCGGCGACAAGATCATCCTTAACAACTACGAGCTGGGCCGCAGCTATTCGGTCAGCCTCTCGGCCAGCTTCTGACACCAGGGCGGGGATGGCGGCAGCGCCGTCCCCGCCTGATCTTCGGCCCTGTCACATAAAGCGTCATCAAATCGGGGCGCTGTCACGGGTCTGTCATCGAAAGTTTACATGAAGACCCCCGACGGGGATGCGGCCGCCAGGCCCACCCCGCAGCGCCCTGGGACTTCGGAGACTTCCTCGTGAATCTTGCCGCCGTTCGCCACGGCGTCTCCCTGAACCCCCGCACCCTGCTGGGGGCCGGCGAGATCGCTCTGGTGGCCCTGCTGGCCTGGCAGGCCGCGCGCCTGGTCTGGATCGTGGCGGCGCCAGCCGCAGGCCCGGTGGGCGCACCCCCAGCCGCTGGGCGAGGCCCGGCGGCGCAGACTGAAATCCTCGCCCGCTTCGACCCCTTCTTTCGTCTGGCCGGACCCGACGTGACCGTGGCGGGCGACCAGGGCGCAGACCTGCAGCTCTATGGCATCCGCAGTGGCGGGGCCTCGGCCTCCGCCATCCTCGGACCCCCCGGCGGCGCCCAGACCCTCTATGTTATCGGCGAGCAGGGTCCGGGCGGGGTCACCCTAGTGGAGGTCTCCCAGGACCATGTGGTCATCCGTCAAGGCGCGGCGCGACGTCGCCTGGGCTTTCCGGCGCCGTCGTCTACCGGCACCTTCGCCGCCCCACAGGCCGCCGCGGCGACGCCGGGCGGGGGCGAAACGACCTCTGACCTCACCGGCGCCCAGCTGATGGCGGCGCTGGCCCTGACTCCGCGCCTGCGGGACGGCCGTCCGGCCGGCTACACGGTCATGCCCCGGGGCGCTGAGGGCGCCGCGGCCCTGGCCCGCGCGGGCCGGCCGCCGGGCG
>JAHUZY010000122.1 GCA_019264505.1 Phenylobacterium sp.
GGCCCGGGCCGAGCAGACCGCCGCCCAGCTTCTGCTGTTCGACCGCCCCCTGCCGCCGGCCGAGATCGCCGCCGGGATCGAGGCGGTGGCCCTTGAGGACCTCGCGCGCCTGGGCGCAGATCTGTGCGCCAGCGGGCGCGCCGCCGTCGCGGTCCTCGGACCCCGCCAGGCCGCCGGCGCCGCGAAAGCCTTCAGCCGGGTCCTGTTCGGCTGAGCGTCGGCATTGACGCCCGCCGGGAACCGCCAGGCCGCCCTGGCGAGTTACCGCCCAGGGGCTCAAGGCGACCGCAGGACTTTTGCAGGCCTCTAGACCGCCGTCTCTCTTGACGGATTGGCCAATCGGAGCCGCAATCTCATCATGGCCTTGCTGGACTGGATCGCCTCGGAAGGGGGCTTGCGGGTGAATGGGGCAGGGGTCTTCCTCCGCCCGCCACGGGCCGCCGACTATGCGGAGTGGCGTGACCTGCGGGCCGCCTCCCGCGCCTTCCTGCAGCCCTGGGAGCCCACCTGGCCGGCGGACGACCTGACCCGGGTGGCCTTTCGCCGGCGCCTGGCGGCCTATGCCCGGGACCGGGAGGTGGGCTCGGCCTACAGCTTCCTCGTCTTTCAGGAATCGGACGGCGCCCTGACCGGCGGCATCACCCTCTCCAATATCCGCCGGGGCGTCGCCCAGATGGGGACGGTGGGCTACTGGTGCGGTGAGCCGTTCGCCAGGCGGGGACTGACCCTGGCCGCGGCGCGGGCCCTAAACACCTTCGCCTTCAACACCCTAGGCCTTCACCGCCTTGAGGCCGCCTGTCTGCCGCACAACGCCGCCTCCCGCGCCCTTCTGGCCAAGGCGGGGTTCGAGGAGGAAGGGTTTGCGAAGGCTTATCTGAAAATTAACGGCGTTTGGCGAGATCATGTCCTGTTCGGCATGACCACGCCCCGTTCGCGGGACGAGGCGCCGGAGGTGACTGTTTCTGTTTAGCCGGCGGCCTGCGCCGGCCCCCGAGAGGCCATGGCGAGCGATCGTTGGATATGGGACGCCACGAGCACGCTGGAAGCGCTGGGCGCGGCCGATGTGGTCCTATGGCACTGGGAGCCTGAGCGCGACCGCCTGCGCCTGACGGGGGCATCCAGGGCGCTTGGCCTGGGTCCGCTGGCGCCCGAGTGCTCGTCCGCCGCCATTCGCGCGCTCGCCCTGCCGCAGGATCGCGCCCGGGCCGAGGAGGTGCTGCGCGTGCAGGAGCCCGGCGCCGAAATCGCAGTGCGCATGCGGATGCGCGGCGGCGGGGTCTGCATCTGGCGCGGGGTCTGGCTGGAGGAAGGGGTGCGCGCCGCGGGCGTCGTGGCCGCCGAGACCAAGTTCGCCGCGTCTGACCTCGACAGCCTGACCGGCCTTCTGGACCGCAAGAGCTTCATCCTCCGGGCGCGGGAGCATCTGCAGATTCCCGGCGACTATGAGCTGGTGGTGGGCGATCTCGACCGCCTTCGGCGCCTGAACGAAGCCCTGGGCCATGAGCGGGCGGACCTGGTGCTGGCGGCCCTTGGCTCCCGCCTGGCCGCGGCCTTTCCCCCCGGCGCCCTGTTGTCCCGGGTGGGCGAAGACGAGTTCGGCGTCCTGGCGCGGGTGGGCGATGTCCCAGCCAGCGAGGTCCTGCGCCTGGCCCTGGAGCGCCCGCTGCGGGTGGCCGGGTTCGATATCCATCCCACCCTCTCTGTGGGCGCCGTGCGCGCCCGGGGCGGGGACGAGGCGCCGGAGGCGGCCGAACTGCTGCGCCGGGCCGAACTGGCCGTCGAGGCGGCCAAGACGGGCGGGCGCGGCGGGGCCGCAGCCTATGGCCGGGCCCTGGAGAGCGATGGCCTGTCGCGGCTGGCCATGGAGGGCGACCTGCGCGGCGCCATCGGCCGCGGGGAGCTGACGGCCTTCTATCAACCGATCGTCCGGCTCTCGACGGGGGCCTTGTCGGGGTTCGAAGCCCTGGTGCGGTGGCGCCATCCCAGGCGCGGCCTGCTGATGCCCGACCAGTTCCTGCCGCTCTGCGAAGAGATGGGCCTGATGAGCGCCCTCGGCTCGCTGATGATGCGGGAGGCCGCCAGCCAGCTGGCGGTATGGCGGCGCAACCACCGGGCGGCGGGCGAGCTGACCGTGGCCGTCAACCTGTCCACCGGCGAAATTGATCACCCGGACCTGATCTCCAATGTGGTGCGGATCCTGCGGGAGACCGGCCTTCCGCCCGGCGCTCTGAAGCTGGAAGTCACCGAAGGCGACGTCATGCGCGATCCTGATCGGGCGGCGATCATCCTGCGCGACCTGCGGCAGGCCGGCGCGGCGCTGGCCCTGGACGACTTCGGGACGGGCTTCTCTTCCCTGTCCTATCTGACACGCCTGCCCTTCGATACGCTGAAGATCGACCGCTACTTCGTCCGCACCATGGCCACCGACGAAGGGTCGGCCAAAATCGTCTCCTCCGTGGTCAAGCTTGGCCAGGACCTGGACCTGGAGGTGGTGGCCGAAGGGGTGGAGAACGCCGGCATGGCCCGCCAGCTGCTGGCCCTGGGCTGCGACTACGGGCAGGGCTTCGGCTACGCGCCGGCGCTGTCGGCTCAGGAGGCCGAGGTCTATCTCAATGAGAGCTATGTGGACGGCGCCGCCCCGGTGAAGGCCCGCGGCTGAAGCCGCCACCGGGTCAGGCTCAGGCCTGACCGGCCGTCGCCGACAGCAAGCCCGGATCGACCCCCAGCTTGGCCAGGGCCTGGGACCATTTGTGATCGTGGTCGTCCCCGAACAGCAGGGCCTCGTCCGCCGCGCAGGTCAGCCAGACATTGTCCCTGATCTCCCGCTCCAGCTGGCCGGCGCCCCAGCCCGCATAGCCCAGGGCCATGATGCTGCGTCGGGGGCCGGCGCCGTGAGCCAGGGTTTCCAGCACCTCCCGGGTGGCGGTCAGGGCGATATCGTCCCCCACGGGCAGGCTGTGCTCGCTGCGATAGTCGGCGGTGTGCAGGACAAAGCCGCGTTCACGCTCCACCGGGCCGCCGATCAGAATGGGATCATCCAGCCCGGGAGCGGTGTCCATGACGGTGGGGATATCCAGGCGGTCGAGGAGGTCGGCCAGCATCAGGCCTTCGACCGGGCGGTTCACCGTCAGGCCCATGGCGTGCTCCTCATCGTGGGCGCAGACAAAGATCACCGCCCGCTCGAAGCGGGGATCGCCGATGCCTGGCATGGCGATCAGCAGTTTTCCCGAGAGATAGGTCCCGGCCGGTCCTGAAGTCTGGTCGATGGCGCCCATGCCCCTAGTTTGAGGTCGAACGCGGCGCTTTCAAGACACAGTTGGTCGGTGAAGGTTGAAGGGGGTGGGCAATGCGCTATCTGCTGGCCATACGCCCATCCCGGCGACCTATTGAGGAGCACGGCCATGACCATCAAAACCGGCGACAAGCTGCCCAGCGTCACCTTGACCCAGGCGACCGTGGACGGCCCCAAGCCCGTCTCGACCGACGACCTCTTCAAGGGCAAGACCGTCGCCCTGTTCGCCGTGCCCGGCGCCTTCACCCCGACCTGTTCGGCCCGCCACCTGCCGGGCTATGTGGACAAGGCCGAAGCCATGAAGGCCCAGGGCGTTGACCTGATCGCCTGTCTGTCGGTCAACGACGCCTTCGTCATGAAGGCCTGGGGCGAGGCCCAGTCGGTGGGCGATGACATCACCATGCTGGCCGACGGCAGCGGCGACTTCACCCGGGCGGTGGGCCTGACCATGGACGCCACCAAGTTCGGTATGGGCGAGCGCTCGCAGCGCTATTCCATGATCATCGAGGACGGCGTGGTGAAATCCCTGAACGTCGAAGAGCCGGGCGAATTCCGGGTGTCCTCGGCCGAGTATCTGATGGACCAGCTCGGCGCCTGACGGGCGCCGGGGCGGCGGAACGCCCGGTTGCTTCAGACCGTTCGCTCTGGATCACCCAGCCGGAGCCGCCGCCCCATGTCCGCCCATGACGACCTGTCCGCCCTGTTCATCAACTGCAGCCTCAAGCCCTCGCGCGAGCCATCCAACACCGAGGCCCTGATGAAGGTCAGCCAGGGGGTGATGACGGCCAACGGCGTCAGCATCGAGACGATCCGGGCGGCGGATCTCGACATTCCCCCGGGCGTGCAGCCGGATATGCGCGAGCATGGGTTTGCGCACGACGACTGGCCCGAGGTGCAGGCCAGGGTGATGGCCGCCGACATCCTGGTGATCGGCACACCCATCTGGCTCGGCGACAAGTCCTCGATCTGCACCCGCGTGGTCGAGCGGCTCTACGGCTATTCCGGCAAGCTGAACGACAAGGGCCAGTACGCCTATTATGGCCGGGCGGCAGGCTGCGTGATCACCGGCAATGAGGACGGCGCCAAGCACTGCGCCATGAACCTGCTCTATTCCCTGCAGCACCTCGGCTACACCATCCCGCCCCAGGCGGACGCCGGTTGGGTGGGGGAGGCCGGCCCTGGCCCGTCCTACGCAGACGAGACGTCCGGCGGGGCGCAGAACGACTTCACCCAGCGCAACACCACCTTCGCCGCCTGGAACCTCATGCATATGGCCCGTATGCTCAAGGACGCGGGGGGCCTGCCGGCTTATGGAAACCTGCCGGAGGCCTGGGAGGCCGGCGCCCGGTTCGACCATCCCAATCCGGAATACCGCTGACGTCTTCCACAGGAGAGCCCATGCCAGGCGTCCGATTCGACTTCGAGAACTCCGCCGGGCGCCGGCTCTCGGGCGTGCTGGAGACTGGGACGACCCCGCCGCGGGCCTATGTCGTGTTCGCCCACTGCTTCACCTGCGACAAGCGGGCGCTTGCGGCGGTGCGGATCAGCCGCGCCCTGGCCGACCAGGGGTTCGGCGTCCTGCGCTTCGACTTCACCGGCCTGGGCGAGAGCGAGGGGGACTTCGGGACGGGCCTGTCCAGCGACGTGGCCGATGTGGCCAGCGCGGTCGAGGCGATGAACGCCGCGGGCCATGAGGTGCAGGTGCTGGTGGGACACAGTTTCGGCGGGGCGGCGGTCCTGGCTGCGGCTGGCCAATGCCCGACAGTGCGCGCGGTGGCGGTGCTCAACGCCCCGGCCTCGGCCGAGCACGTCCTGCGGAACATCGAGGGCCTGCCGGCTGCGGACGGGGATGGTCGCGTGCCCGTGGAGATCGCCGGGCGCGAATTCGAGCTGAGCGCAGGCTTCATCGCCGACCTGGCCCAGCACGACCAGGCCGATCGCATCGCCCATCTGAAGCGCGCCCTGCTGATCCTGCATGCGCCCCGGGACGAGGTGGTGGGGATCGACAACGCCACCGAGATCTTCGTGGCCGCCCGCCACCCCAAGAGCTTTGTCTCCCTGGACGACGCCGACCACCTGCTGACCGCCAAGGCCGACACCGACTATGCGGCCGACGTCATCGCGGCCTGGGCGGCCCGTTACCTCACCGCGTCTGAGCCCGCCGAGGCGCCGTCCCGCGAGGCGGTGCGGGTGGAGGAGACCGGCGGCGGCAAGTTCCAGGTGGCGGTCTGGGCGGGACCGGCCCAATTCCTGGCCGACGAGCCGACGGATGTGGGGGGCCTGGACTCGGGCCCAAGCCCCTATGACCTGCTGGGCGCGGCGCTGGGCGCCTGCACGGCCATGACCTGCCGCCTCTATGCTGATCGCAAGGGCTGGTCCCTGGACAAGGTCAGCGTGGAGGTCACCCATGAGGCGCGCACCGCCACGTCCAAGGACAGGTTCGTGCGCGAGATCGGCCTGGAAGGTGAGCTGGACGCCGACCAGACCGCGCGACTGATCGAAATCGCCGAGAAGTGTCCGGTCCATCGTACGCTCACCGAGGGCGCCGAGGTGACCACTCGGGCCAGGCCCGCCCCGGCCCCGACGCTGGCGCCGCTGGACACAGGCGATCACTTCGCGCGCATGACCGAGGCCTGCGACGAGGACGATCCCAGCGCGCCGTGCCCGCAAGACCCTTGACCTGACGCTGGGGGAGCGCGGTCAACTCGGGCCAACGACATCCAAGGGGACGCGCCGCCATGAAGTTCTACAATTCCGTCGGGCCCAATCCGCAGGTGGTGCGCATGTTCATGGCCGAGAAGGGCCTGGACATCCCCCAGCAGCAGGTCGACCTGATGAAGGGCGAGAACCGCCAGCCGCCCTATGCCGAAAAGGTCAATGTGGCCGGCCAGATGCCGGCCCTGGAGCTGGATGACGGCACGGTGATCTGCGAGATCACCGCCATCTGCGAGTATCTGGAAGAGATTTCGCCCCAGCCCTCGCTGATCGGGACCACGCCTGAGGAACGGGCCGAAACCCGCATGTGGACCCGGCGCATCGACCTGAACATCGTC
>JAHUZY010000231.1 GCA_019264505.1 Phenylobacterium sp.
CCCCGGTCGCGCGCTGGACCTTGTGGGCCCGGAGCCCGGCCCCAGTGGCCGACTGATCATCCGCGACTACGCCTTCATGAACCGCGTGCTGGCGGCCGGGGATATCGGCTTCGCCGAGGGGCACATGGCCCGCCAGTGGGAGACGCCGGACATGGCGGCCCTGCTGTGCGTGTTCAGCCTGAACTTCGACAAGATCGAGCGTCTGGCCCTGGGCGCCCCGCTGATGTGGGTGCTCAACCGGGTGCTGCACCTGTTCCGCGACAACAGCCGGACCGGTGCGAAGAAGAACATCCACGCTCACTACGACCTGGGCAACGCCTTCTATTCCCGGTGGCTTGACCCCACCATGACCTATTCGGCGGCCCGCTACGCCCATAAAGGCCAGCCGCTAGCCGACGCTCAGATCAACAAGTACCGCGCCCTGGCCGAGCACATGCGGCTGGAGCCTAACCATCATGTTCTGGAGATCGGCTGCGGGTGGGGCGGGTTCGCCGCCTACGCCGCCGGTGAGATGGGCGCCCAGGTCACCGCCATCACCATCTCCCAGGAGCAGTACGATTTCGCCGCCCGGCGCATCTTCGAGCTCGGCCTCAACGAGCGCGCCGAAATCAAACTGATCGATTATCGCGACGTGGCCGGGACCTATGACCGGGTCGCCTCCATCGAAATGTTCGAGGCGGTCGGAGAGAAGTACTGGCCGAGCTATTTCGGCAAGATCGCCGAGGTCCTGGCGCCCGGCGGCCGGGCGGGCCTGCAGATCATCACCATCAAGGATGAGTTCTTCGAGCTCTATCGCCGGCGGGCCGACTTCATCCAGCGCTACATCTTTCCAGGCGGAATGCTGATCAGCGAAGCCCGGCTGCGCGCTGAGACCGACGCCGTCGGCCTGGCCTGGGAAGAGATCAGCCGGTTTGGTCAGGACTATGCCGACACCCTGGCCGAATGGATGCGCGAATTCGAAGCCGCCTGGCCGGAGATCGAGGCGCAGGGGTTCGACGACCGATTCCGGCGGCTGTGGCGCTTTTATCTGGGCTATTGCGAAGCCGGCTTCCGCACCGAGCGCACCAATGTGATCCAGCTCGCCCTGTCGAAAACCTAAGCCCGGACCACCCTGCCCCCTGTTCCGGCGCCCGGCAGGGCCCTAAATAGCGGCCCATGACCGTCGCACACAGCGTTCTCGACACCATCGGCGATACGCCGCTCATCCGCCTCAACCGCGCCAGCGAGCTCACCGGGTGTGAGATTCTGGGCAAGGCCGAGTTCATGAATCCCGGCCAGTCGGTGAAGGACCGGGCGGCCCTCTACATCGTCCGCGACGCCGAGGCCAAGGGCCTGCTCCGCCCCGGCGGGCGGATCGTCGAAGGCACGGCGGGCAATACCGGCATCGGCCTGGCCATGGTCGCCAAGGCGCTGGGCTACAAGGCGACCATCGTCATTCCCCGGACCCAGAGCCAGGAAAAAAAGGACGCCATCCGCCTGTTCGGCGCGGAGCTGGTTGAGGTGGACGCCGTTCCCTATTCCAACCCCGACAACTATGTCCGTTATTCCGGGCGCCTGGCCGAAGAGCTGGCCGCCAGCGACCCCAACGGCGCCATCTGGGCCAACCAGTTCGACAATGTGGCCAATCGCCAGGCCCACTCCGAAACCACAGGCCCCGAAATCTGGCGCCAGACCGAGGGCAAGGTGGACGGCTTCATCTGCGCAGTCGGCTCCGGCGGCACCCTGGCCGGCGTCGCCCAGGCCCTGCGGGCCAAGCGGGCCGACGTGAAGATCGGCCTGGCCGACCCCTATGGCGCGGCGCTCTATGCCTACTATACGACCGGCGAGCTGAAGTCGGAGGGCGGCTCCATCAGCGAGGGCATCGGCCAGGGGCGGATCACCGCCAATCTGGAAGGCCTCACCGTCGATCACGCCTACCGGATCTCCGACGAGGAGATGCTGGAGGTGATCTACGACCTCGTGGAGCACGAGGGCATGGTGATGGGCGGCTCCACCGGCGTGAACGTCGCCGGCGCCATTCGACTGGCCCGGGAGCTGGGTCCTGGCCACACCATCGTGACCATCCTCTGCGACCAGGGCGCGCGCTACCAGAGCAAGATCTTCAACCGGGCCTTCCTGACGGAAAAGGGTCTGCCGATCCCGAGCTGGCTTTAGTCATGGAGACAGGTCCCCTCGTCTCCGCCGACTGGCTTGCCCAACGCCTGGGCGAGGCGGACCTGCGGGTGGTCGACGCCACCTGGTACATGCCCGCCGAGAACAGGCCGGGCCTGGCGGAGTTTGAAAAGGGCCACATCCCCGGTGCGGTCTTCTTCGACATCGATCAGATCGCCGACCGGTCCAGCGACCTGCCGCACATGCTTCCGAGCCCCGAGGCATTCGCCGAGGCAGTCTCGCGCCTGGGCCTGAGCCCCTCGCACAGGATCGTCGTCTATGACGGGCACGGCATCTTCTCCGCGCCGCGGGTGTGGTGGACCCTGCGGGTGATGGGCTTTGAGCAGGTTGCGGTTCTCGACGGCGGGCTGAACGCCTGGCGGGCTGCGGGACGCCCCCTGGCGACCGGGACCCCGGCGCCGGCGCCGGTTGAGAGCTCAGTCCGACCTCAGCCTCATCTGGTGCGCGCCCTATCTGACGTGCAGGCGGCGATCGAGGATTCCACCGTCCAGATTCTCGACGCCCGGCCGGCGGCCCGGTTCCGCGGCGAGGCGCCTGAGCCTCGTGCGGGCCTACGCGGCGGCCATATGCCTGGCGCCTGCAATCTGCCCTGGAACGCCCTGGTTGATGCGGACGGCGCCCTTCGCGCGCCCGACGACCTGCGGGCTGCGTTTGCGGTCGCCGGGATCAATCTCGACCGGCCGATCATCGCCACCTGCGGCTCTGGGGTCAGCGCCGCGGTCCTGGCCCTGGCGCTCGCAAGGTTGGGGGTCGATGAGGTCCCAATCTATGACGGATCGTGGAGCGAATGGGGCGGCCGGCCCGACACCCCCGTGGTCACCGGGCCATGAGCGGCGCGATGATCGTCCGGCTCGCCGCACCGGAGGATCTTCCCCGTCTGCCCGAGATCGAGGTCTCCGCCGCCACCCTCTTCCGCGACCAGGGGGTGGAGGTCTTCGCCGGGGAAACCGACGAAACGCCGATTGACTTCACGCCCGCCGAGGTCTGGGCGCCGATCGAGGCCGAAGGGCTGTTGTGGGTCATGGCTGGGCCCGATGGACCAGCCGGCGCCTTCCTGGCGGCGCGGATCGAAGAGGATCGCCTGCACATCCTGGAGTTCGATGTCCATCGCGATCATCAGGGCCAAGGCCTGGGGCGCCGTCTTCTGGCCTTCGCCATCGAAGAGGCGCGGCGACGTGGCCTGGCGGGGCTGAGCCTGACCACCTTCCGCGACGTCCCCTGGAACGCCCCGTTCTACGGCTCGGCAGGGTTTTCGATCGTCGAGGGCGACGCCGCCCGCGGCAGTCTGCAGGCCTATCTTGATCGAGAAGCCGCCCGCGGCCTCGATCCGGCCCGCCGATGCGCCATGGTCCTGCGCTTCTAGCGCACCGGCGGCGCGTAGATCAGACCAGGATCAGGCGCGCTCCAGAGGGCGTTGAGGCCCCGTTCGAGCTTAAGCCCCGAATCGGCGCCCAGATTGCGCCGGAAGATCTCGTTGTAGGCGCCCACCTGGGTGATGGCCTCATAGGCCCAATCGGCCTCAAGCCCCAACATGGCGCCCAGGTCGCCCTCAACCCCCAGCAGGCGGCGGGTGTCGGGGTCGGACGCGGTCTCGCGCGACGCTTCGGCTGTGGTTGAATTCACGCCCAGTTCTTCGGCGACAATCAAGGCGTTGACCGTCCATCTTACGATGTCCGTCCAGGCGGGATCGTCCTGTCGGACCACGGGCCCCAGCGGCTCCTTGGAGATGACGGTCGGCAGGATGACGTGGGAATTGGGATTGCTCATCAGAGAGCGGGCCGAGGCCAGGGCTGACACGTCGGCCGTGAACACATCGCACTGTTCAGCCTCATAGGCGGTCCTCGCCTCGGCCTCGTCGTCAAGGATGACCGGCGTGAACTCCAGGCCCCGGGCGCGGAAATAGTCCGAGAGATTGGCTTCGGTGGCGGTGCCGGCCTGCACGCAGATCCGCGCGCCATTCAGCTCATCGGCGCTGGTCAGGTTGAGCGAGCGCGGGGCCATGAAGCCCTGGCCGTCGTAGTAGGTCACCGCCGCGAAATCGAGGCCAAGGCCGGCGTCCCGCGACAGAGTCCAGGAGGTGTTGCGCGACAGGATGTCCACCGACCCATCCTGGAGCTCGGCGAACCGGTTCTGAGCCGAGACGGCGCGGTAGCGCACCGCATTGGCGTCACCGAGCACGGCGGCCGCCACGGCCCGGCAGATGTCGACGTCAAAGCCCCGCCAGACTCCCCGCACGTCACGGACGGCGAACCCCGCCAGGCCCGCATGGACGCCACACAGCACGTGCCCACGGCGGCGCACGGCCTGCAGGGTCGGGCTGGGCGTGGGCGCGAAGTCACGCACAACCGCAGGTGTCGGGGCCGGCGTCGCTTCAGGTTCCGGAGACTCCGCCTCCCGACCACACCCGGCCAGGACCAGCAACAGGACAGCGGACGCCGCGAGGCGTCGGATCATGGGGCGCTCCTTGATCGGACAGGACGGGAAAGGTCTAGTACAGGGAGTTTCGCCCCTGATGCCTCACGATCGTCAACCCGCATGACCGAAGAAACACGCCTGATCCAT
>JAHUZY010000250.1 GCA_019264505.1 Phenylobacterium sp.
GACCAGCAGGCTGCGCCCCCGAAACTCGAACTTGGCGATCGTCCAGGCGGCGGCCAGTCCGAACACCGCGTTGAGCGGCACGGAGATCGCGGCGACCAGCAGGGTCAGGCGCATGGCCGCCCAGGCGTCGGGCTCTGACAGCGCGGCGAGATAGGCGCCGGCGCCCTGGCGGAAGGCTTCGTGGAAGACCATGGCCAGGGGGAGCACGACGATCAGTCCAAGCCCGACGAGGGCTGAGACGAGCAGGGCGAGGGCGCCGGGTGAAAGTCGGCGCGCGCTCATGTCCGCCCCCGCCGCGCCAGGAGGCCTTGCAGCATGTTGAGCAGCAGCAGGACCGTGAACGACAGGGCCAGCATGGCCAGACCCACGGCCGCGGCGCCGGCATAGTCGAACTGCTCCAGCTTGATGACGATCAGCAGGGGGGCGATCTCCGATCTGAGGGGCATGTTGCCGGCGATGAAGATCACCGAGCCGTACTCCCCGGCCGCCCGGGCGAAGGCGAGGCCGACGCCGGTGAGCAGGGCAGGGGCGAGGGCGGGCAGCACCACCCGCCAGGCGGTCTGGCGCGGCGTCGCCCCGAGGGTGCGCGCGGCCTCCTCCACCTCCCGGTCGAGGTCTTCCAGGACGGGCTGAACGGTCCGGACGACGAAGGGCAGGCCGACGAAGACAAGCGCCAGAACGATCCCCAAGGGCGTGTAGGCGACACGAATCCCTAGCTCCGCCAGGGGCGCGCCCAGGGGACCGTTTGGGGCGTAGATGGCGGTGAGCGCTATGCCGGCCACCGCCGTGGGCAGGGCGAAGGGAAGATCCACCAGGGCGTCGACCCACCTGCGCCCCGGAATGTCATAGCGCGACAGCACCCAGGCGATGAGCAGGCCGAGGCCGGCGTTGATGGTGGCCGCCAGGGCCGCAGCGCCGAAGCTGATCTGGAGGGCGGCGAGGACCCGGGGGTCGGTGACCACGGTCCAGAAGCCAGACAGGCCAAGCTCCCACGGGCGAAGCAACAGGGCGCTGAGCGGGATCAGGAAGATGAGGCTCAGCCAAGTCAGCGTCAGTCCGAGCGCCAGGGGAAAGCCTGGCAAGACGGAGTCCTTGCGCCAGGGCTTGCGGGCTATCGCCGCGACGGCAGGTGACAAGGTCCGGCTCATTGCGGCTAGTAGATCTGATCGAACACGGCGCCGTCGGCGAAGTGCTTGGCCTGGGCCGCGGACCAGCCGCCGAAGTCAGCGATGGTGGTCATCTCGACCCGGGTGAACCGGTCTGAATAGCGCGCGGCGACGTCGACGTTGCGCGGCCGGAAGTGATGTCGCGCGGCCAGGTCCTGGGCCTCGGCGGCGTAGAGCCCCTCGAGATAGGCCTCCGCCAGGGGGCGGGTCCCGTGTCGCTCAACGATCTGGTCCACCACAGCGACCGGAGGCTCCGCCAGGATCGACGTGGCTGGGACGACCAGGTCGAGGCCGCTGGCCTCCAACTCCTCGATCGCCAGAAAGGCTTCGTTTTCCCAGGCCAGCAGGACATCGCCGATCCCACGCTGGGCGAAGGTCGTGGTCGAGCCCCGCGCGCCAGTGTCCAGAACAGGGACCTGCTGGAACAGGGCGCGGACAAAATCCCTGGCCGCCGTCTCGTCACCCCCTTGCTTGAGGGCGTGGCCCCAGGCGGCCAGGTAGTTCCACCTGGCGCCGCCAGAGGTCTTCGGGTTCGGGGTGATGACCTCCAGGCCGGGCTTCACCAGATCATCCCAGCCCCGGATGGCCTTGGGGTTACCCTTTCGAACCAGGAAGACGATGGTCGAGGTGTAGGGCGCGCTGTTGTCGGGCAGACGCCCGGCCCAGTCCGCAGCGATCAGCCCCCGCTTGGCGAGCTCATCGATGTCGGCGGCCAGGGCCAGGGTGACGACGTCGGCTTCCAGGCCATCAACCACGGAGCGGGCCTGCTTGCCGGACCCACCGTGGGACTGTTCCACGCGCAGACCACGGGCGAGTTCAGGCTGCAACTGGGCGAAGAGGCCATTGTAGTCCCGATAAAACTCCCGGGTGGGATCATAACTCACATTGAGCAGGGACTTTGCGGCGCCCTCAGCGCTCGGCCGCGGCGCGCATGCGGCCAGGGCTCCAACACTGGCCAGCCCGCCGATCAGGGCGGCCCTTCGGTTCAGATTGATGCTCATCTCGCTCTCCCGTTAGAGGAAAGGCGAGTGAAACAGATTCAATCCTATCGGACTAGTGGGATTTAAACCCAGGCCTTCCAGAGTTTCTGCAGGCGCCTATAGCGACGGCGCCTCAGGGCAAGACGATCTCAAACCAGAAGTCGAAGCGGTCGAGGGCGGCCAGCAGGGCGGCGAGGTCGTCGGGGCGCGGGGACTCGACCTCGCCTCCGGCCAGGGCCGCGGCAAGATCGGTCTCACCCAGCACCAGGGCCACCAGGGTCGCGCGGCTCAGTCGGGTTGGCGTAGCGCCTGGCGCTGCGCGATCACGGGCGTGGTGCAGGACGGCGTTTTCGACGCTGAGCCCAAAGCGCTCGCCGGTGTCGGTGAAGGTGAGGTCGAGGGCGACCTCGAGCGTGCCGGCCCGCTCGCCGTTCAGCCGCACCGACAGGGAGTCGAGCAGCTGTTCGGCCGGCAGGTTGCGGATCTGGCCCGCCGCCCCCTGGCGCGGGGTCGGCGAGGGCGGCCGCACATGCCGCAACTCCTGGGCGCCGGTCAGATAGAAGGCCCGCCAAGGGCCGGACTCGGCCTGATAGCCCATCTGCTCCAGGGCGTCGGCCTGCAGCTCGCGGGCCTCGGCGTTGTCGGGCTGGGCGAAGACCAGGTGGTTCACCAGCTCGGCGGTCCAGCGATAGTCGCCGGCCGCAAAAGCCTCGCGCGCCTTGGCCAGAAGCGGCTCAGCCCCGCCGGCCAGGTCCACATAGCGCTTGCCCGCCTCCACGGGCGGATGGGGATGCAGGTTGGCCGGATTGCCGTCGAACCAGCCCAGATAGCGCTGATAGACCGCCTTGGCGTTGTGGTTGAGCGTCCCGTAATAGCCGCGGGTGTACCACTCGGCCTCCAGGCTGGGCGGCAGCTTCAGCGCCTCGCCGATCTCCAGCGGCGTCATCCCGTGATTGGCCATCCGCAGGGTCTGGTCGTGGATGAACTTGTAGAGGTCGCGCTGCTTCTTCAGGAACTTGCGCGCCCGGTCCTGGCCCCAACGGGGCCAGTGGTGGCTGGCGAACAGGACCTCGGTGCGGTCGCCGAACAGGTCGGCGGCCTCGTCGATATAGAAGGCCCAGCGCTTGGCGTCGCGCACCTGGGCGCCGCGCGGCGTATAGATGTTGTGCAGATGGCAGGAGCAGTTCTCCGCCATGCACAGGGCGCCGAACTGCGGGAAGAAGAAGTTCATCTCCGCCGGCGCCTCAGTGTCGGGCGTCACCTGGAACTCGATCTCGATCCCGTCGACGGTCAGCTTCGTGCCGGTCTTGCTGATGCTCTCGGTGGGCGGGATCAGGCTGACCGAACCCATGGAGGTGGTCTTGCCGAGACCTGAGTCCACGTGCCCCTGGGCGTTGCGCGGCAGAAGCGCGCCGTACATGTAGGTGGCCCGCCGGCCCATGGCGTTGCCGGCCAGGACGTTCTCGCTGACGGCCTCCTCGAGGAAGCCCTCTGGCGCGATGATGCGCATGCCCGCAGCGATATCGGCGTCGGAGATCACGCCGCGCACCCCGCCATAATGGTCCACATGGCTGTGGGTGTAGATGACGCCGGTCACCGGCTTGTCGCCGCGGTGCTGGCGCATGAGGGCCAGGGCTGCGGCCGCAGGCTCCGCGGAGATCAGCGGATCGATGACGAGATAGCCCTTCTCGCCCTCGATGAAGGTGATGTTGGACAGGTCAAAGCCGCGCACCTGATAGACGCCCGGCGTCACCTCGAAGAGGCCGTGCAGGGCGTTCAGCCGGGCCTGGCGCCACAGGCTGGGATTGACCGTGGGGGGCGCCTCTTCGGGCTCTTCGAAGGCGAAGGCGCCCATGTTCCAGACCACGCCGCCGGTGGCGTTCTCGATCTTCGCGTCGGGGATGGAGCCCATATAGCCGCGACGGGCGTCGGCCCAGTCCTGACCGTCGTCGGCCGGCAACTGGGCGCGCAGGGCGGCATGGGCCCGCAGGGTGGCGTCTGTGGCGTCCTTGGGCGTGGTCATCGTCCCGCTCTCCCCGACCTGTCTTCTTATGGTGGCGCTTCTAGTAGTTGCTGCCCGGCTTGTCCTCCACCGCCTGGCCCCGGGCGGGGATCAGCATGTCCCGCCGGAAGGTGGCGATGATCACCCCGTCCTGGTTCTTGCCCAGGGTGCGGATGGTGACGATTCCCTGGCCGGGCCTCGACTTGCTCTCGCGCTTGGCCAGCACCTCGCTCTCGCCGTAGAGGGTGTCGCCGGCGAAGACCGGGGCGGGGAACTTGACCTCGTCCATGCCCAGATTGGCGATGGCCTTCTGGGAGCAGTCGCTGACGCTCATGCCGATCAGCAGGGCGAGCGTATAGGTCGAGACCACCAGGTTGCGGCCGAACTCCGTATGCTTGCCGTATTCGGCGTCGAAGTGCAGCGGGTGGGTGTTGAGGGTTAGCAGGGTGAAGAGGTGGTTGTCGGCCTCGGTCACCGTCTTGCCCGGGCGGTGCTCGTAGACATCGCCGACCACGAAGTCGTCATAGTAGCGGCCGAAGGTCTCCCGGTAGCGCCCCGGCGCGATCTCCTTGATGGTCTTCATCAGTCCCGTCCTTTCGCCCGTTCCAGGATGCGCCGCGCGGCGCGGGCCACCGGCAGTTCGATCAGCTTGCCATCCACCAGGGCAGGCCCGCCGGCGGCGGCCTCGAACGCCTCGACCACCGCCTGGGCGCGGGCCACCTCCTCGGCGCTTGGCGTGTAGACGGCGTTCACTGGTCCCACCTGGTCGGGATGGATGCAGGCTCGGCCGGTGAAGCCCAGACGCCTGGCCCGGTCGGTCTCGGCGCTCAGCACCTCAGGCTCCCCCACCAGGCCCGGCGGAGCGTCCAGGGCCTGGATGCCCACCCGGGCGCAGGCCGCGGCGATCTGGCTGCGGGCGAAGAGCAGCGGCTCCCAACTCATGTCGCAGCCGACCTCGGCGCTGTAGTCGAAGGCGCCGAACAGGATCCCGCCCACCCCGGGCGCCTCGGCGATGTCCCAGCAGCGCATCAGCCCCTCTGGCGTCTCCACCAGGGGCCAGAAGGGACGCGCATCTCCCAGCGCCCGCTGCAGCATGCCGAACTCGTTGGCGCCGGAGGCCTTGGGGATCATGAAGAAGTCCGCCTCTGCGGGAGCCGCGGCCCGCAGGTCGTCGGCGAACCAGGGGGTGGTCCGGCCGTTGAGCCGCAGCCCCACCTGCACGCCGCCCTTCGGACGCTGGGCCAGGAACTCCAGGGCGCTCGCCCGGGCGCTGGCCTTGTCGCCCGGGGCCACCGCATCCTCCAGGTCCAGGCAGACGGCGTCGGCCCCGCTTTCCAGGGCCCGCGCAAAGCGGTCAGGCCGGTTGGCCGGGGTGAACAGGAGCGAGCGGAACTGGACCAAGCATCCTCCGGATGGGCGATTGCGAGTCGGCAGGCAGGATATGACACTCCCCAGCCAGCCAGGGCCAGGGCGTCCCCAGCGTCAACCGGGCGACATGCTAAGGCCGGGTGTCTGACGGCGCACATCCCCGGGAGGAACCAGCCCATGTACGACCTGTTGAAGGGCCTCACCGTGGTCGAGGGTTCGGCCTTTATCGCCGGCCCCACCTGCGGCCTCTACCTCGCCCAACTGGGCGCAGAGGTGATCCGCTTCGACAATATCGGCGGCGGCCCCGACTTCCGCCGCTGGCCCTTGGCCCCGTCGGGCGCCAGCCTCTATTGGGAGGGGCTGAACAAGGGCAAGAAGTCCGTCGCCCTGGACCTGTCGCGTCCCGAAGGCCGCGAGCTCGCCCAGCGTCTGGCCGCGGCGCCCGGCGAGGACGCCGGCCTCTTCGTCACCAACTTCCCGGTCGAGGGCTTCCTGGCCTACGACAAGCTCAAGGCCATCCGCGAGGACGTGATCTGCGTCCGCGTCATGGGTTGGGCCGATGGCGGGCCAGGCGTCGACTACACGATCAACAGCGCCGTGGGCGTGCCGCTGATGACCGGCCATCCCGATGATCCGCGGCCAGTCAACCACGTCCTGCCGGCCTGGGACCTGCTGACCGGCGCGTTTGCGGCCTTCAACATGGTCGCCGCCCTGCTGGCGCGGATGCGCAACGGTCAGGGCCGCGAAATCCGCATTCCCCTTTCCGATGTGGCCGCCTCGGCCCTGGCCAATATGGGCATGACGGCCGAGATCCTGGCGGGCGAAGGCGAGCGTCCCCGCCAGGGCAACAATCTGTTCGGCGCCTTCGGTCGCGACTTCGTCACCCGCGATGGCCAGCGGCTGATGGTGGTGGCCATCACGCCGCGCCAGTGGACCGGCCTGATCGAGGTGCTGGGGGTCGGCGAGGCGGTCGCCGCCGTGGGGGCCGCCCGCGGCGCAGACTTCAGCAAGGACGAGGGCGTGCGCTTCGCCCATGCCGACGCCCTGATGCCGATCTTCGAGGCCGGCTTCGCCCGCGCCCAGGCCGCAGACCTGATCCCCAGGTTCGAGCAACTGGGCGTCTGCTGGGGGCCCTACCAGACCCTGCGCCAAGCCCTGGAGGACCCGCGCCTCTTCAAGGGCAATCCGATCTTCTCAGACCTGACCCAGGTGAGCGGGCAGACCTATCCGGTCCCGGGCTATGCGGCCACCCTGCCGCAGGATGTCCGGGCGCTGGCCCGTCCCGCCGCGCGGCTCGGCCCGCCC
>JAHUZY010000313.1 GCA_019264505.1 Phenylobacterium sp.
GCCTTGAACCCTGGGCCCAGGCATGGGAGAGGCTGAGCGCCTTGCCGCGCGAGGTCGAGGGCCTGAACCTCGACCGCGCCGACGCCCTGTTCACGGTGCTTCGCGAGCTGCGGATCGCCGCCCGCGCCTGACCGATCGTCCCTGTTCCATGCTCATCGACAGCCACGTCAATCTGCACGCCCCCCAGTTCGATGAGGACCGGGCCGAGGTGATCGCCCGCGCCCGGGCGGCCGGCATCGCCCTGATGGTCAATATCAGCGACAAGGTTTCAGGCTTCCCCGCCGTCCGCGCCGTGGCCGAGGCGCCCGACATCTGGTGCACCGTTGGCACGCATCCGCACGAGGCCAAGGAGAACCCGGACCTGTCGGCCGAGACCCTGATTGCGCTGGCCGCCGATCCCAAGGTGGTGGGCATCGGCGAGACCGGCCTCGACTTTCACTACGACCTCAGCCCCCGGGATATTCAGGCCCGCGTGTTTCGCGCCCATGTGGCGGCGGCCCGCGAGACCGGCCTGCCGCTGGTGGTCCACACCCGGGAAGCCGACGAGGTGATGGCCGCGATCCTGGAGGAGGAGTACGCCGCAGGTCCCTTCCGCATGCTCATGCACTGCTACACCAGCGGCGCAGACCTCGCCCGACGGGCGGCTGCGCTCGGCGCCTGGTTCTCGGTGTCAGGCATCGCCACCTTCAAGGCCGCCCAGGAC
This sequence comes from Phenylobacterium sp., assembly GCA_019264505.1. Lineage (GTDB taxonomy): Bacteria > Pseudomonadota > Alphaproteobacteria > Caulobacterales > Caulobacteraceae > Phenylobacterium. The sequence goes on from JAHUZY010000313.1 coordinate 704, forward strand.
GTCCGCGACGTGATCGCCGACATGCCGGCCGAGCGGATCATCGTCGAGACCGACTGCCCCTATCTCGCGCCCGTTCCCCAGCGCGGCCGTCGCAATGAGCCGGCCTATCTGCCGCACATCCTGGCCAAGCTGGCGGATATTCGCGGCTGGAGCCTCGCGGAGGCTGAGTCGCGTACCGAAGACGCCTTCTTTGCGCTGTTCGACAGGATTCCGCGGCCGTGAGCGCCCTGGAGATCACCATCCTGGGCAGCGGCTCGTCCGGCGGCGTGCCGCGGGCTGACGGCGACTGGGGCGTGTGCGATCCAAGCGATCCCCGCAACCGGCGTTCCCGGTGCTCCCTGCTGGTGCGACGGCTGGAAGACGACGTCGCGGCCGATGCGGCCGGTCAGACGACTGTGCTGGTGGACACTTCCCCTGACCTGCGGCTGCAGACCGCCGCCGCGGGCGTCCGCCGCCTGGACGCGGTGCTGCTGACCCACGACCATGCCGACCAGGTGCACGGCATCGATGACGTCCGGGCCTTCTTCATCCGTCAGCGGTCGCGCATTCCCTGCCACATGGACGCCGCCACCTGGGCGACGCTGCAGCGCCGGTTCGGCTATATCTTCGAGGCCGAAGGCGGCTACCCGGCGATCTGCGATCCCGTGCCCTTGCCGCCTTTGGGGCAGGGGTTCCGCATCGCAGGCCCGTCGGGCGACATACCGGTCACCACCTTCGATCAGGACCACGGCGGGGTCCGCTCCGTGGGCTACCGCTTCGGCGATGTGGCCTATTCCAGCGACGTGGTGGATCTGCCTGAGGCGGCCTTTGAGGCGTTGAAGGGGCTGGACGTCTGGATTGTCGATGCGCTCCGCTGGCGACCGCATCCGACCCACGCCCATGTGGACCTGGCCCTGTCCTGGATTGAGCGCGTGGCGCCCCGGCGGGCGATCCTGACCAATATGCACATCGATCTGGACTACGCCGACCTGGCGGCCCGCCTGCCCGCAGGTGTCGAGCCGGCCTTTGACGGTCTTCGCTTTAAACATGAGCTTTCGGCGGCTTTCCGATGAATTCCGAAGGGCTTAGGCTTGGCTTCCTGGCGTCGCGAAACGGCAGTTCGATGCGCGCCATTCTCCAGGCGATCGCCCAGAACGACCTGGCGGCTGAGGCGCGCCTGGTTGTCAGCAACAACCGAACCGCCCCGGCCCTGGCCTATGCTGAGGCGGCTGGCGTGGAGACGGCCTGGATTCCGACCAAGCATGATCCGCAGGCCGCCGATCAGGCCCTGACCAAGGCCATGGCCGATGCCGGGGTCAATCTGGTGATTCTGTCAGGCTATCTGCGCCGCCTCGGGCCCATCTTCCTGGAGCGGTTCCGCGGCCGGGTTCTGAACATCCACCCTGGCCCCCTGCCGGCGTTTGGCGGGGAGGGGATGTACGGCCGCCGGGTCCATGAGGCGGTGATCGCCCAGGGGCTGGGGCAAAGCGCCGCAGTCATTCACCTGGTTGACGGTGAGTACGACCATGGTCCTGAGGTCGCCCGGCTGGAGCTTTCCCTCGCGCCAGATGAGACCGCCGAAAGCCTTGAGGCCCGTCTTACAGCGCTGGAGCCGGGGTTTTACCTCCGAACGCTTCAGGAAATCGCCCGCGGCGAGCGCGTTCTGCCTGCAGGCTGAGACCTGGCGGCCCGAGGACGCGTCCGCCACGGTGCGACGTTTTCGCCGAACATCATTCATTTGCCTTTAAGCGGCGAGCGGGCAGGGTGCGGTCACCTAGGAGAGCGATTCATGACCGCAACGGCCGCCACGATTATGGAACGCGTTCGCATCAGCCCGGCGAAGGCGCTTGATCTGCTGGCCGGCGAGATCGCCATGGCGTGCCACGCCTCACAGCATCTGGACGATACGCTGGGCAAGATGCTGGAGCTGATCGCCCCTGAGGAACGGTTGAAGGTGATGCAGGACCTGCATGCCATCGACCTTCTGAACCAGCACCTGACGGCGCTGGCGAACTTCGCCCGGGACCTCGGCCTTCAGGCCAGCGAGGAAGCCGCCGTGGATCTGACCTCAGCGCTGAGCCACATCACGCTGGGCGATGTAGTCAAACGCATCGAGGGCGCGGCGACTGGCATGAGCTACGGCGCCGAGGACGACGACGGCGACCTGGACCTGTTCTGATCTGAGTCGAACGGCGCGCAGCGCCATCCTGCCATTTGGTGTGCGGATCCCGAGACGGCATCGTTCTGCGTCACAATATATTTCCGAGTTCTGCGTCACAATATATTTCCGATAATCTATCTTAGGCGCGAAACACTATCTCCGACTTTTGTGGGTTCTCGGTGTTCCTGAGAATCTGATGCGAAAGTCGGAATCGCACTTCCCCATCTTGAATCCAGATCAGCTTTATCGTCCTTCGTGCGACGACTGGTGTGGCCAAATAGCGGTTGCCTGCCACCATTGATGCGTACCGGCCCCAACAGATGGACCACACTTGATGACCCCAAACGACTATCTTTGTCTAAGGGGCGCCATTGTAGGTGGCACGACTATGCGAGCTGCAGCGCGCGGCGTGTAGGTGCAGCGGGTCGCCACCCTCCCCCGAAAAATGAACTCCCAACCGGGCGTCTTTGCTTTTTTCGGGCGTCGCTACGCGGCGTACTGGATCAGCGCTAACGGGCAATGGTCACTCTGCCCATGCCTGCGATGATTGATGTGTGAGCGCGCGTGGCTAGTGGAAAAAATCTTTGCGTTTGGCGGTGACTTCAGTCGTCAACTCTGCGGCCGCCGTAGCGATCAGATTGAGCCTGCCAGGATCCGCGCTTCTGGTGGGAGTTCCAAACGTGCTGCCCACAGATGCCAACGCCAGTTGACTCATCAATGTTGGTCCGTGGCTGCTCGCATCCTTCCATAGGTACGGCTTGCAGGCGTTCACTAGCCCGGCCAAGTCGGCTAGCAGATACTCGATGTCCGCCTCGAGCTCCGGTGTTTGTCCATGCCCTGCATCGCTGAGCCAGTAGGTAGCCGTCTTTTGTCGAAGTACGCCTAGCTGAGACCGAATTAGATCTAGATTTTTGGCGAGTTGCTCGCGTCGCCCTTGGATCCGCTGGTTAGCCCTCGGCAGGATATAGGCTACGACCAAGCCGACTAGCAGTGGGCCTCCCGCGTAAGTGCGAAACCAGATCCATACGCCTGAAATTTCGCCGCCCAACCCATCTAAGCATATGCAGTTCATGGCCCCCCCGAGACACTACCGTCGGCGCTGCTTCGCGGCCTCTTTCATGAACTGGACCGCCAGCTGTGTGAACGGCCACAGCTGTGGAGTGCGGTTCGCCACGACTGCAATCCGATCAACGAAGACGTGATCCGATATGGCGGGGAGCGATCGTACCAGGCCTCCGAATGCCTCTTCCAAGAACGAGGTGGGTATGCCGGCTACGTCATCAAAATTGACGGTCACTGAACTGCCGGCAGCCACCGCCCGCTGAAAGGCAGGCTTGAGCAATTCTTCGCGGAAGGCCTCGCCGCTGAACGGGCCATCCGCAACGTAACGTCCCCCGAGCAAGCGGGAGAACTGCCTGGCTACGTCTATTGTGTGCATTGTTCGGCCGGCGGTGTAGCGAGATCGGGAGGGAGCTTCAACGTCCATTCTACCAACGTACCTGTGAATGGATTTGCGTGGTCTTTTTTTCGGACGTCGCGACGGCCGTGGTATTCCACCTCACCGCGCTCGCTTGAGATACGCACGAATGAGCCTTCGAGTTCCTCGACTATCTTGCAGATTGACCAGAGACCATTTCCGCGACCGAGGGGAGCGTGACCGCCCTTTCGACGGCTCAAGCTGTGGCGGGTGCGGCCATAGCGGATCGCGCCTGCAATAACATCGGCATCCGTGCGTTCTGGGGATGTAAGTCTCAGGATCGACGCGAAGAAGTCCTGTTTAGGAAGCGTGGAGGGGATCCCGACTCCGCGGTCATAGACAGCAAACTCAAGGACCCCCCGCTTCGGGTCATAGGCGCCGGCCGCCCACCAGTTGGGGACTCTCTCAATGACGTCAGGCGGCGAGTCCTTTGGATAAGCGTGCCCTCGCACGTTGCCGATAGCCTCCAGCAACGCTCCATAAGCAAGCTCTCGCTTCGGTGCCGCGCCGGCGGCGTCCCGCAGAGCGTCTAGGAGCTGCTCAGCCCATATCCCATTCACTAATTCATCGGAGACAAACTGAACAAACCGCAGCTCACCTTCTGCAGGCGGCTCGAACTCTGCAGTCGTGTCTACTGGCTTAACCAGCTCATAGAAGCCAAGAGTTTTCAGCAAAGACCGAACCTGGGGTTGCCAGTCTTTATCGTCGATGAGCGGCTTAAAGTTGTAGTCTCGATCCGCCGCCAAACAGGCAGCGTGATACTCAGAGGTTAGTACCAGCGCTGCATCTAGGGTGATTTCATCCGTCCGAACTAAGTCGATTACAATCGGTTGGAACGTTCGGGCTCCGGGCGGCAGCTGCACATTGGCTATCCAGCGGAACTCGTAGATGAGACCCAGAAACTCGTCCCTAGCCTCTCGAATAGAAAGTACCGATGGTGCGTGGACCATCAGCGCCTTTCTCGGGTTCATACCAGGCCGCCTGAGGTACCCTTGCGATATCTCGGGTTGGGGCAGCCCCTCTTTAGCCCGCCGAAACCGCTCAATCGCCTCAGCGCGCTCAGCTTGCGCCATCCGGTCAACATACGATCTCTGTGCGGCGGCGGTGGGCTTTGCCTGCTGCTTCAGGTGGCGCGTGCGCGCGAAGCGATGGCGACGCTTCTTTGCTCCGATCCTGCGCCTAGACCAAACTAACATTTTTGCCATCAGTCGCTACTAGATCCCCTCAGCCGTGCGACCGGCCCACGCGTCAAGCAGTACGTCCCTCGCCCGCGGATGGGTGAGGCCCAACCCATGCGCAGTGGGGTTGCCGTCGACGGGGCGCGTCGGTGTAGAGGCCGTCACTTCGTTATTAGTTGGATGGGCGTAGATCATGTACTGCGGAATTTCGCGGTTGAACGAGACGCACGCCTCCACTTTCGGCAGTTTTGCGCTCTCATCTTCCAGCTGTTTCAGCCGATTCATTTCCGTTAGCAGCAGCCCAAAGCCCTTTTTCTCCCAGTTGAAGCAGGTCGTTTAGCAAGTCCCTGCCTTGCGGCGAATGTGCGCCACCGGCAGCCCATCAACGCCCCGCCTCAGCAACGAACAGCTTCTAGG
>JAHUZY010000001.1 GCA_019264505.1 Phenylobacterium sp.
ATCCAGGCCGCGCTCATGAACAGCACGCGGGAATCGAACAGGGGCGCCAGCCGCCCTGCGCCGGCCAGGATGCGGGTCGCCGCCCCGATCAGGCCAAACACCGCGCCAGACGCGCCGACCAGAAGGATCTCCTCGCCCGGATGCAGCTTGGCGAAGGCGAGGTTGGCCAGGGCCCCGCAGGCCAGATAGTAGGCGAAGAAGATCGCCGCGCCGCTGGCCCGCAGGCCAAACAGTCGGGCGGTCGGACTGCCGAAGGCCAGGGCGCCGGCCGCGTTCATGCCCGCGTGCATCAGCCCGCCATGGACAAAGAGCGCGCTCACCAGGCCAAACTGCGCGCCGGCCTCATAGGCCGCGGGCGAGAAGCCGAAGCGCTGATAGGCCGCCTCCCCCACAACAAAGATCTGCAGCCCATAGGCCCCCAGGATGGCCCCGACCAGCACCATGGCCGGCCAGGGCGCCTTGAAGATGGGCTCGCGGTGATCTGCCAAAAGTGCGTCCTCCTGCGGCGTTCAGGCCAATAGGCCGTCAGCCTTAACGAAATCGCGAGGGTTAGGCCCCCTAGATAGGCCGGCGTCCAAGTTTGGCACGTGGTTTGCTTAATGAATCCCGCGCCCTGTTCCCGGAGACCGCCAGCCCATGGCCCTCGCCACCCCCGTCCGCCCAGCCGCCTGGCTCGCCGCCATCGTCGCGTGCCTTGCCGGCTCAGGCGCCGCCCAGGCGCAGCAGATGACCACCAACTCCGCGGATTTCAACGCCGGATGGGGTCGATATGCCGGCAGTGAGAACCATCCGGTGGATGTGTCCACCCGCGACGCCAACGGCAACCGCGTCATCGTCGACGGCCTGATCCTCACCGGCGAAGACCAGTCCTCCTTCAGCCGCTCCTGGGGCTCGGCTGACGCCTATGCCGGGGTCGGCGCCAGCTCCGGCGGCTCAAGCGCCATCGGCAATAATCTCGTGGTGGTGACCCAGGGCAACTACAACACGGTCATCGTCAACTCGACCCAGGTGAACAACGGCAATGTCTCGGCCGGAACCCAGATGACGTCTGGCGGGGTCGGCGATGCCCAGTAGTCAGACCCTGCGGCTTGGCGGTGCGCTCAGCGCCCTGGCGCTCACCCTTTCGGCCTGCGCCACCCCGGTGGCCGGCCCCGGCGGCAACTACAGCCGCCCCATCGGCAGCGCGCCGGTGACCGCCAATCCGACCCCCTATTCCACGGCCCTGGTCTGCCTGGCCGGCTACGCCCGCACCTCGAACCTGACCGCCCCGCGCATCGCCGTGGGCCGGATCGCCGACTATACGGGCAAGACGGAGTCTGACGGCAGCGGCCGCAAGATCACCCAGGGCGCCTCTCTGATGGCCATGTCGGCCTTCGCCAAGGCGGGCATGCCCCTGGTCGAGCGGTTCGACACCTCGGTGTCGGAGCTCGAGCTCAAATACGCCAACAACAAGCTGATCTCCGACCAGCCAAACCCCGCCCCCAACATGCCGGCGGAGTATCGCCGCATCCTGGCCGGCCAGGTGCCCGGCTCGGACTTCTATGTGGCCGGCGGCCTGACGGAGCTGAACTTCAACATCCGCTCCTCCGGCTTCGATGTCGGGGCCGGCGATCCCGATCCGCAGGACCTCAAGGGCAATATGCGCGGTCGACTGTTCATCATGAACATCGGCCTCGACCTGCGGCTCATCAACACCCGCACCCTCGAGGTGGTGGACGTCATCTCCTACCAGAAGCAGGTGATCGGCCGCGAAGTGGGCGTGGGCCTGTTCGACTTCCTCGGCGGGAATGTGTTCGACATCTCCGCGGGCACCGGCGCGCTCGAGCCCATGCAATTGGCGGTCCGCTCCCTGGTGGAGCGGGCGGTCATCGAGATGAGCGCCAACCTCTACGGCATGCCCGGTCCTCAGGCCTGCCTGTCGTCCGACCCCCTGGGCGGGAGCACGGTGGGGATCACCGGCGCCTATGTCCCGGCCTACAACAATCTGGGGACCAACAATGCGCAGACTCGTGAAGAGCCTAATCGCTGGAACGTCCATCGCGATTCTGACGTCCGCGGCCGCTACTAGCCAGACCTACGACAGCGTCATCGTCAGCGACCAGGTTCAGACCGGGGACATCTTCTCCGGCCAGACCCTGAACGTGGTCGAGATCACTGAGGCGACCACGGCGGTGACCACGGCCACCGGCGCGGCGTTCAACGGTTCGGCTGATGGCGTCACCCTGGACGTCCGCGCCAACCAGAATCTGCAGGCGAGCGTCACCGCCGACACCCGCCTCGATGCGGCGGTGAGCTCCGGCGCCGTCACCGCCCTGTCGACCACCGCAACCGGGGTGACGTCGGAGTCCAACATCTATGGCGGCACGCTGACGGGGGTCTACAACCAGCAGACCGGGCCTGGGCGGATCTACAGCCACAGCCATGTGGAGGCGCCTGGCGCCGATGTCGGCGACGTCACCGCCTCGACCGAGGCCATCGGGGCGAGCCAAGGGTTCGGCGCC
>JAHUZY010000339.1 GCA_019264505.1 Phenylobacterium sp.
CCCGGCGCCCGCGACCTTCTGGCTGAGGACTTTCCCGACCGGCAGGTCGATCAGCTGTGGATCGCCCGGGAGGGCCGCGGCGCCCTGGCCCGTTCAGGCGCCTGCGCCCTGGTGCTGATCCAGGTCGGTGACGGCTATGCCGCCCGTCGTCTCTCCTGGTGCCAGGCCTCGTCGGCCATGTTCCGCAACGGACAGCTCGACATCCGCCTGGGCGAGGTGGCCGCGCCGCGAGCGGTTCTGGCCTTCGACAACTGGCCGCCCAAGGACCTGGCCGCCTGATGGACGACATCGATCCGGTCGGCCTGGCCGTTCCCTTCTTCATCCTGGCCATCGTGCTGGAGCTGCTGCTCGGTCGCCTGGGCTGGGCGCAGGCCCGTTACGAGCCCAAGGACACCTTCACCTCGTTGGCCATGGGTCTCGGCAGCTCGGTGGCGGGCCTCGCCACCGCCGGCGTCATTTTCGCCGCGAGCCTGTGGGTTTATCAGCACCGGCTGTTCGATATCCCCATGACCGCAGTCTGGGCCTGGGTGATGATCTTCCTGCTGGAGGACAAGACCTACTACTGGTTCCACCGCCTGTCGCACGAGCGACGGTTCTGGTGGGCCAGCCACGTCAATCACCACACCTCGCAGCACTACAATCTGTCCACCGCCTTGCGGCAGACCTGGACCGGCGGAGTGGCGGGCACCTGGTTGCTGTGGCTGCCCCTGTCCCTGATCGGTTTCCCACCGGCCATGGTGGCGATCCAGAAGGGGATCAGCCTCGTCTATCAGTTCTGGATCCACACCGAGGCGATCGGCCGGATGCCGCGCTGGTTCGAGGCGGTGTTCAACACGCCCTCCCATCACCGGGTCCATCATGCGCGCAATCCCCGCTATCTGGACCGCAACTATGCGGGGATCCTGATCATCTGGGACCGCATGTTCGGCACCTTCCAGAGCGAGCTGGAGTCCGAGCCCTGCCGCTATGGGGTGGTGAAGAACCTGGCGACCTTCAATCCCATCCGCGTCGCCTTCCATGAGTGGGCGGCCATCGGGGGGGACCTGCTGCGCGCCAAATCGCTGCGGGAGGCGGCCCTCTATGTGTTTGGCGCCCCGGGCTGGAGCCCGGACGGATCGCGGGAGACCTCACACCAGATCCGGGCCCGCTGGGCCGCGGGGCAGGGGCCAGAGCAGGTCAGTCCCGCAGCAGCGGAAGCGACAGCCCCGACACCGGACGCGCGTTCAGGCTCTCCCGCCTGAAGCGGAACAGCTCGGCCGGCCGCCCGCCCGTATCGGCGTCGATCCGCCCGAGACCTTCCACCAGTTCCCCCCGCTCGAGGGCGCGGCGGAAATTCTGCTTGTGCAGCGGCGCACCGGCTATGGCCTCCACAGCCCGCTGCAGGGCCAGCAGGGTGAAGGCCTCGGGCATCAGCTCGAACACCACCGGCCGATACTTGATCTTGCCGCGCAACCGGCTGAGCGCCGTGGCCAGGATGCGGCGGTGGTCGGAGATCATCGGCGCCCCCAGGGCCGCCTTGAGGGCGTCTGAGCGCTCCCCCGAGGCCTCGCCCCGGTCACGGGCCGCCTCGGGCGCCAGACCGGCCCCATAGAGCAGCTCATAGCGCTCCAGGACGCGTTCCTCGTTCCAGGGCGCGCCGTCGAGGGCGAAGGCCAGCCGGGCCCGGGCCATGCGCAGGTCCCGCTGGGCGGGCGGCGCCCGGTCGGCCCAGCGCCGCAGGGCGTCCTCGATCAGGACGGCGGCGGCGGGGCGCCCCTGCCGCCAGTCCTCCCACGGGAAGAACCGTGTCCAGGGGGCCCAGGCGGTGTCGGGCGCCTCGGTGTCGACGGCCTGCGGCGTGAGGGCGAGGTAGCCCACGGAAATGACCCGGCTGGGCGGCGCACCTGGCGCGCTCTCGGCGCCAGCGCCCATGTCGGCCAGCGGCGCGTCGCGGCCCCGGTCGCCAAAGGTGTAGAGCTGTTCCACATAACCGAGATCGAACCGGGTCTGGGCCGTCACAAAGGCGCGCAGGGCAAGTTCGAAGGTCCGGTGGCCGTCCGGGTCGAAGGGGCCGAACGGCAGGCCCGCCGGTTCAGCGACGGCGTCCTGCGGGCCGCGGGGCTGGACCGTCAGCACCATGGCCTCGGCGTCGCGCACGGCCACGACCACCGCCGACAGGCCGATGACGACCGGCGTGGGGGTCGGGCCCTTGGCCATCAGTGGCGAGCGGCGAAGTCGAAGGGCGCGCCGAGGCTCACATAGCCATTGCCCCCGATCGCGGCGATGGCGTCCACCATGCGTCCGCCGCGGCCCAGCATGTCGTCGGCCAGGGCGACGATCCGCCGATTGGGATAGGCGTGCGGGGCGAGGCTGCGCAGGGTCCAGGCGATCTGCGCCTCATCAGCCTCCGGGCTGCGGGCGCAGGCCAGGGTGAAGGCGCTGGCGGTGGAGCGGCTGACGCCGGCCCAGCAGTGCACCACCATCGGGGCGGTCTCGTCCCAGGAGTGGGCGAAATCCAGCAGGCGGGTGACCAGATCCTCCTGCGGCGCCGTCATGCCCTCCATGGGCTGGGCGATGTCATTGACCCCCAGCTGCAGATGCCGCTCCGGGGAAATGCCGGCCGGTGTGGGGATCAGGGTCGTCGGGTCCAGCAGGGTGACCACGTGGGAAGGGCGCCGGGTCGAGATCACCCCAGGCAGATCGGCCAGGCCGCAGACGATCATCGTCATGTCTGGCTACTCCGTGTCGAAGGCCGCGTCGGCCGGGGCGAATCCCGCGGCCTCTGAAAGCACATGATAGCGCTGAACATAGCGCGCCTGCGCGACAGACGCTGTCTGTGGTTCGATGCGCAGATCGTAGCCCTTCGGTGGCGCGCCGAAGAACTTCAGGGCCTCGTGCGCCTCGAAGCCCGCCAACTGGGTGGCCTCGAAATAGGCGCAGGCGTGGTCGGCCTGCTTGATCAGCGTCTTGACCCAGGCCGGGGACTTGGCCGGCAGGCCGAAGCGAACATGGATGGCGGTCTCCAGACGCTCTTCGAAGACCTTGTAGTCCAGGCCCAGGGCGGACTTGAACGGGGAGATCATGTCGCCGATCACATATTCGGCCGCATCATGCAGCAGGGCCGCCAGACGCCAGCGCGGTTCGATGTCCGGCTGCAGATGTGCGACGATCTCCTCGACGATGATGGAGTGCTGCGCGACAGAGAAGGCGTGTTCGCCCACCGTCTGGCCGTTCCAGCGGGCGACCCGCGCCAGACCGTGGGCGATATCCTCGACCTCGATATCCATGGGGGAGGGGTCGAGCAGGTCGAGGCGACGCCCCGACAGCATCCGCTGCCAGGCCCGCGGCTCCAGGGGCTTTCGACGCAGCCCTTTCCTCATCAAGGCGTTCCTTCCACAGTGCTACGGTCAAGGCGCTCGACCGCCGCGAGATTGGCAAAGATCAATGCACGGTTCGAACGCAGGACGCATCATCGGCGCTAGAGGAAGAGGGACGCAAATGAGCTGGGCGAAAATCATGGCGCCGCTATCAGGCGGCGAAGGAGACCAGGTTGTGCTCGAGGCCGGCGCCCATGTGGCCGCGGCCTTCGGCGCGGAACTGGCAGGCGTGTACACGCCCGCCGATGTGGCCGACGTCATGCCCTGGATGGGCGAGGGCTTCATGGGCGGGGTTCAGGCCACCGCGCTGGAATCCCTGAAGGAAGCCGCCGCCGTGGGTGAGAAGAAGGCCCGCGCCTCTGTCGCGGCCCTGGCCTATGAGGCGAAGAGTTTTCTCGCCCTGCAGACCCCGGTCTGGGCGAACCTGTCGGCTGAGAGCCGCCTGTCGGACGTGGTGATCTTCTCCGACGAGCCAGGCCGTGGCCGTGGCCCCCTGGCCGAGGCCTTTCAGGAGGTCCTGGCCGACGAACAACGACCCGTCATCATCGCTCGTCCTGGCCTGAAGATCGGCGGCGTTGTCGCTGTGGCCTGGGATGGCGGCAAGGAGGCCTCACGCGCGGCGCGGCAGGCCGTCCCGCTTTTGCAGAAAGCCAGCAAGGTGGTGATCCTCACGGCGCCGCGGGCGACAACCCGCGCCCTGGATCCGGCGCGCCTGCAAGCCTACTACGCCGCCCGCGGGGTGAGCGCAGAGTTTGAGATGTTGCCGGATTCCGGCGAGGCGGCGCCCATGCTGCTCTACGCCGCCCAGAAGGCGGGGGCCGACATTCTCGTGGCCGGCGCCTTTGGCCACCCGCGCCTGCAAGAATTCATCTTCGGCGGCACCACCCGTTCGCTCCTGGCGGCGGACTCGCCGTCCCTGTTCCTGTCCCACTGAGTACGAGGTCGATCATGACCCTTTCACGCATCGTCATGCGTCTCGCCCGCAATCCCGGCACGGAGTTCGCCGGCGGCGACGATCATCGCGGCTACGCGCTGACTGCGCCGCTGACCGCCGATGGCTTCCTGGATGAAGCCGCCTATGCCGAAAAGAAGGCGCAATGCGTCGTTCGCCGCTTTGCGCCCGACGAGCCGCCGGCCGATGGTCGGCTGGCCAGGCGGGGCAAGCACTGGTTCTTCGACTACGACGCCGCCGACACCGATGACGATGAGCCGGTGCACCGACTGGGCGAGCATCGCTTTGCCCTGGGCGAGTATGTCACCGTCACCGATGATGACGGCCGGCCGCTGACCTACAAGGTGATGGAAGTCGTCGCCGCCTGAGGCCTGCGCGGCGGGGTCCCTCAGACCCCGCCGTTCTCGCGTACGAGATCCTGGATATCGTCGAGGATTTCGGCCTCTTCACCTTCCGTGGCCGCCGAGACGATGGCCACCACCAGCGGACCGGTCTTGGGCCCACCCGCCTCGAGCCCCACATAGGTCGCGCCGCTAGCTTGCCGGCCGTCGGCCAGGATGTAGGTGGCCCGAACCCCGCGACGCTCGCGCGACAGGGACTCGCCCCGCAGGCGGACCTCGCGGTAAATCCGCACGGTGGCCCCGTCCTCTGAGGCGTCAATGTTGATGGGGCCGATCTTGACCCGCGCCTGGTCCTCGCTGGCGTCGATCTTCAGGCCCGGCAGGGTGATGTTGACCGATTCAGGTCCTGCATCGATCTTGGTCCCGGGCGCGCGAACACTGGCTGCGTCCTCGCCCGCCACATCGGCCTCTGCCTGAGCCAAGGTGCTGGCGGCCAGGGCGGCGGTCTCGCTGCTCTCCGCCGTGGCCGAGGCCTCGGTCGCAGAAGCCGGCTGAGTCGCCGCCACACTGGCGAGCTGGGCTTCAAGCCGCTCCAGCGTGGCCTTCGGCCCACCCTCGACGGGCACCAGCCGCAGCTCCATATCGGCGCCGTCGGCGGTGCGATAGCGGCAGGACTGCCCGTCCTCCGCGGCGCTGACCCGGGTCAGCTGACCCTTGGTCTCAGGGCAATCAAGACGGCCCGTAGTGATGGCGGACACGGGCGGTTGAGCGCAGCCCGACAGAGTAAGCAGGGCGCCCGCCGCGCCGGCCATGAGAAGAGTTTTCATCCGGAAGCTCCCGTACGCCATGGTCGTGACGGTGTACGGGAGCGACCGGCAGGTCGAGTGAAATCGCGGTAAGCTTGAGCCTACTGCCCCGGACGGGAGCCCGCGCCCTCGCGCCGCGCCAGGAAGGCCAGGCGCTCGAACAGATGGACGTCCTGCTCGTTCTTCAGCAGGGCGCCATGCAACGGCGGGATCAGCTTGGTGGGGTCGCGTTCCTTGAGCGCTTCAGCGTCAATGTCCTCGACCATCAGCAGCTTGAGCCAGTCGAGCAGCTCGGACGTCGACGGCTTCTTCTTCAGGCCCGGCACCTTGCGCATGTCGTAGAAGATGCGCAGCGCCTCAGCGACCAGCTTCTGCTTGATCCCGGGATAGTGGACCTCGACGATCTGGTTCATCGTGTCGGCGTCGGGGAAGCGGATGTAGTGGAAGAAGCAGCGGCGCAGGAAGGCGTCCGGCAGTTCCTTCTCGTTGTTCGAGGTGATGATCACGATGGGGCGGATCGCCGCCTTGATCGTCTCATTGGTCTCGTAGACGTAGAATTCCATCCGATCGAGCTCCTGCAGGAGGTCGTTGGGGAATTCGATGTCAGCCTTGTCGATCTCGTCGATCAGCAGGACGGGGCGCTTGGGGGCGTCGAAGGCTTCCCAGAGCTTGCCCTTCTTGATGTAATTCTTGACGTCCTTGACCCGCTCATCGCCCAGCTGGCTGTCGCGCAGGCGGGTGACGGCGTCGTACTCGTAGAGGCCCTGGTGAGCCTTGGTCGTGGACTTGATGTGCCAGGTGATCAGTTCGGCGTCGAGCGCCTTGGCGATCTCGTAGGCCAGCACGGTCTTGCCGGTGCCGGGCTCGCCCTTGATCAGCAGGGGACGTTCCAGCGCGACGGCCGCGTTGACGGCGACCTTCAGATCTTCGGTGGCGACGTAATCGTCTGTGCCTTCGAAACGCTCGGCCATATGAGCTCCCAATGTCCGCGGGTTCAATGCGGCCCGCGTTCGAACAAATGTTTCAACTGACGCCAACCTAAAGGGCGGCGCGGGACATTCAAGCGGCTTGAGCATCTGAGGGGCCGGCAAGGCGCGCCCGCGGTCGGAAAAGGCCTCTCCGGCGGCTAGACGCGGCGCAGGTCAGGGCCGCCCGACTGGCCCAGGGCGGTCGCCATCTGGGACAGCATCGGCGACCAGTCGCCCAGGGCGCTGGCGGTGAAGACGCGCATCTGTGGGTACCAGGGATAGTGGTCGCTCCCCAGCCTGGGCCAGGCGCCCGGCGCCGAGGTGATCCAGGCGCTGGCCCCGCAGGCGCCGGCCAGGTTCACGGTCGCATTGGGGAACCCGACCACCAGATCCAGGGCGCAGGTGAGGGCGGCGATGTCGTCCAGGTCCTGCTTCAGATCGATCCCGGGGGGCGTCCAGATGTCCACCCCCATCTCCCGGCGGGCTTGGTCGAGCTCCGCGGCGCAATCGCCATACTGCAGGTTGATGAAGCTGACCCCCGGAACCGCGAGCACCTCAGCCCAGGCCTCGAACGGAGAGAAGTAGCGTCGACGGGCCCCGTTCATCAGGCCGCTCTTCCAGAGAAGCCCCACCTTCAGCCCGGCCGGCGCCTGCTTCAGCGCCTCGCGCCAATGGGCCACCCGATCGGGGGCCGGCGTCAGAAAGCCAGGGCGAGGCGGAAACGAGTCCACCGTGGGTCGGAAGCGGCGCAGCAGGGACCCCATCGGCGCCCAGTAGTCCTGCGTCTCGTCCTCGGCCACGAAGGGCGCCACCCGCACGGTCCGACCTCCCACGGCGTAGGTCGCGTGGGCGCCCACCCGGGCCTTGGGGAAGCTGCGTTGGAACAGAGGGATCAGGCGGGGCTCCACCGCCAGGGTCAGACGCCCATTGGGACCCAGGGCCTCGATCACCTCAGGGATGAGGTTGGCGAACATCACCTCATCGCCCAGACCCTGCTCGCCGAAGACCAGCAGCGAGCGACCGCTCAGGTCGGTCTCCGGGGTCCACGGCGCGCCGGGCGACTGAAACTGCGTGCAGTCGGCGAACTGCGGGTGCAGGCGCGCCTCATAGTCCGCCCAGCCTTCGGAGGTGCGGCCCAACTCCATGAGGATGGTCGCCCGCGACAGCCGCATCATTTGGCGCTCGTCCCCGGCGAGGGTCCCGCCCAGGGCGAGGTCACAGTCAGCCAAGGCGCCTTGGGGATCCCCCAACGACAGGCGGACATTGCCGCGATTGTACTGCGCCTTCGGGAAGCTGGGCTGCAGGCGCAGGGCTTCGTCGAAGAAGGTGAGGGCCGCCTCAAGCTCGCCCTGTTCGGTGACGATGGTGCCCAACGTGTTCCAGGGCATGGCCGCGGTGGGATTGGCTTCGATGGCGGGGCGCAGGATCTCGATGGCTTCCTCGGCGCGGTCCTGATCACGGATGGCGCAGGCCAGGTTGTTGGCCCCCTCCGGATGGTTCGGCTTGGCGGCGAGGAAGTGGCGGAAGAGCTTTTCGGCCTCCACCTTCATGCCCATGCGAAACGCCAGGCGGCCGAGGTCATTGGCGACCTCGGCCTGGTTGGGCAGCAGGGCCAGGGCCGATTCGTAGCAGGTGATGGAGCTGGTGAAGTCGCCCGCCCGTTCCCGGGCGATGGCCAGCAGATACCAGGCAAAGCCATTCCGCTCGTCCTGTTCCAGGGCCTGGATGGCCAGGCGGCCGCCTGTCTCGTGGTCTTCAGCCTCCAGGGCGGTCACCGCCCGGTTGAGCAGGGGCTCCACGGACAGGGCCTTCAGTTCGCTGATGGCGGCGTTCAGCCGTCGCAGGGCGTCCTGGGACCCGGCCGTTCCCATGGCGGCGGCCGCGCGGCCCGGTGATGCCGGTCCAGCCTGGGCGGCCGACAGGGCGATGGCCGAGGTTTCGCTGGTCCGGCTGGGGGGCGTCATCCCGACTCCATTTCCTGGGTGATCAAAGCGATGCTTCGGTCCATTATGGTTACCTCTTGCTTAAGCGCGGCCTTCCGTCGCAGGGCCAGCAAGGGCTCGTTAACAGTCCCCGCCTAGCTTGGGCCTGTCCGCTGCGCCGCCTTGATGACGGCCAGTCCGGGCTCAACGCGTCGGGGCGCGTAATTGGGGGTCGAGCATTGCCGCTCAAGCTGTCGCTGAAACCGGGCGAGAAGTTCGTTCTTAACGGCGCTGTCGTTCAGAATGGCGATCGCCGGGGGACCCTGGTGCTCCAGAACAAGGCGTCTGTTCTTCGCGAGAAGGACATCATGCAGCAGGACGAGGTGACGACGCCGGCGCGGCGCGTCTATTTCCCTGTCATGATGATGTATCTCGATGAGGCGGGCGCCGAGCGTTACTACGACGAATTTGTCCGGCGGCTTTCGGAATTCATGAGCGCCGTCAGGAACCCTGCGGTGCTCGCAGAGTGCGTCTCCATCTCCAAGCACGCCATGACCCGGGAATACTACAAGGCGCTCATGCTGTGCCGGAAGCTTATCGACTACGAGGACGAGGTGTTCGGTAATGTCCCTACGAGCCTACCAACAGGCGGCGCAGAGAGCTGAATCCCCGCGCGAGGCGGAATACCGCCTTTTCGCCCAGGTGACTCGTGCGCTCATCGAGGCGTCCAAGGCCGATCCCTTCGACTTCGGGACCCGGGCCGACGCCCTGGATTGGAATCGGCGGCTATGGATCGCGCTGGGAGACGACTGCGCCCATGCGGACAATGGTCTGCCTGAGGCCCTGCGCGCTCAGATCATTTCCCTCAGCATCTGGGTCCAGAAGCACACCAGCGCCGTAATCCGCCGGGAGGATGACTTCGAGGCCCTGATCGACGTGAACCGGATCATCATGCAGGGGCTTTCCCCCTCGGCGGCCGAGGCGGCCTGATCCCAATTTCCTGAGCGACTGATCAAGGGCCCGGCTTAACCGCCGGGCCTTTTTGCTTGGCGTCGCCATTCCTGCCCGCCCGGCAGGTTTGACTCGGTCGATCCTGCCGGGGTGTCCTTGGGCATGGTTGAGGCGGCTTAAAAACACTAGGTGAATCAGGCGTTTACCTAGGGCGCCCCTGGGCGCGCGGCGTGGCGTGAGCCTTGCGACGCCTCACGCGAGCCAACAAAGGCTCGCCGGTGAAAAATCGCCGGGTACCCGACCAGAATGGAAGGACAAGGCCATGCCGATGAATTCGGTCAATACCAATGTCGGCGCCATGGTGGCGCTTCAGAACCTCAACAAGACCAACACGGACCTCAACACCACTCAGAACCGGATCAACACCGGCCTGAAGGTCGGCAGCGCCAAGGACAACGGGGCCATCTGGGCGATCGCTCAGAACCAACGGTCCAACTCCGGCGCGCTGAACGCCGTCAAGGAATCGCTTTCCCGGTCGATTTCGACCGTGGATGTAGCCCTGTCGGCGGGGGAGAGCGTCTCCGATCTGCTCCTGCAGATGAAGGAGAAGTCTCTCGCGGCCTCTGACACCACCCTGGATGCGGCCAGCCGCACGGCCCTGAATGATGACTTCAAGGCCCTGCGCGACCAAATCACCAAGGTGGTCACCAACGCCGTGTTCAACGGCGCCAACATGATCACGGCGACCACCCCGACCACGGTCGCGGCGCTCGCCAGCTCCGACGGGGTGAACAAGATCACGGTGGCGGCGCAGAACCTGGCGCTTGGCGGCGGCAATGTGACGATTGCGGCGACGGCCTCCATCGGGACGCAGACGACGGCTGCGGCGATGATCGCGACGATCAACACCTCGATCGCGAACGTCTCGGCGGCCCTCTCGAAACTCGGCACCGGTTCCAAGGCGCTGAGCTCGCACCTGGAGTTCGTCGGCAAGCTGCAAGACTCCATCGACGCCGGGGTCGGCAACCTGGTCGATGCGGACCTGGCCAAGGAGAGCGCCAAGCTCCAGTCGCTGCAGACGAAGCAGCAGCTGGGCATCCAGGCCCTGTCCATCGCCAACCAGTCGTCGGGTACGATCCTGTCGCTGTTCCGTTAACGTCTTGAGGCCGGGCGGCGCATCCG
>JAHUZY010000418.1 GCA_019264505.1 Phenylobacterium sp.
ACATAGTCGAGGCCCACCCGCTCGCAGAAGTCGATGGAGGCCGGGTCGCCCCCATGCTCACCACAGATGCCGAGCTTGATCTCCGGCCGCTGGGCGCGGCCCCGCTCGGTGGCGATGCGGATCAGGTCGCCGACGCCCTCCTGGTCGAGGCTGACGAAGGGGTCCTTTTCGAAGATGCCCTTGTCCATATAGGCGGCCAGGAAGCGGCCCGAGTCATCGCGGCTGATGCCGAAGGTGGTCTGGGTCAGGTCGTTGGTGCCGAAGGAGAAGAACTCGGCGTTCTCCGCCAGGTCGGCGGCCCGGATCGCCGCCCGCGGCAGCTCGACCATGGTGCCGACCAGATAGGGGAAGTCGAGCTTGCGCTCAGCCAGCACCTGCTTGGCCACCCGGTCGGTGAGCTGGCGCAGGAACTTCATCTCCTCGCCCTTGGCCACCAGCGGATGCATGATCTCCGGGCACGGCGGGGTCTTGCCGCTCTCGGCGATCTCGCAGGCGGCCTCGAAGATGGCCCGGACCTGCATCTCGTAGATCTCCGGATAGGAGACGCCGAGGCGGCAGCCGCGATGGCCGAGCATCGGGTTGGTCTCGTGCAGCTCCTTCACGCGCCGCTCCAGCACCGCCAGCTCAAGGCCCGCGCTGTTGGCCAGGGCCTTCAGGTCTTCTTCGGTGTGGGGCAGGAACTCGTGCAGGGGCGGGTCCAGCAGGCGGATGGTGACCGGCAGCCCCTCCATGATGGTGAACAGCTCGACGAAGTCGGCCCGCTGCATGGGCAGGATCTTGGCCAGGGCCGTGCGGCGACCCTTTTCGTCCGAGGCCAGGATCATCTCCCGCACGGCGGCGATCCGGTCTTCCTCGAAGAACATGTGCTCGGTGCGGCACAGGCCGATGCCCTCGGCCCCGAACTGGCGGGCGGTGCGCGCGTCCAGCGGGGTTTCGGCGTTGGCCCGGACCTTCAGCCGGCGCAGGGCGTCGGCCCAGACCATCAGGGTGGCGAAGTCGCCGGTGAGCTCGGGTTCGATCATCTTCACCGCCCCGGCCAGCACCTCTCCGGTGGAGCCGTCGACGGTGATGATCTCGCCGGCCTTGAAGGTCCGGCCGCGGACGCGGAACTCGCCGGCCTTGGCGTGGATCTGAACCTCGCCGGCGCCGGAGACGCAGGGGCGACCCATGCCCCGGGCGACCACGGCGGCGTGGCTGGTCATGCCGCCGCGGGCGGTCAGGATCGCCTTGGCCGCATGCATGCCGTGAATGTCTTCCGGGCTCGTCTCGTCGCGGACCAGGATCACCGACTCGTGGATAGCGGCCAGGCGCTCAGCCTCGTCGGCGTCGAAGACGATCTTGCCGGTGGCCGCGCCGGGCGAGGCCGGCAGGCCCTGGGCGATCACGTCCCTCTCGCTGGTGGGGTCGATGGTCGGGTGCAGCAGCTGGTCGAGGGAGGCGGGCTCGACCCGCATGATCGCCTCTTCCTGGGTGATCACGCCCTGGGCGGCCAGATCGACGGCGATCTTGAGGGCGGCCTTGGCGGTGCGCTTGCCGTTGCGCGTCTGCAGCATATAGAGCCGGCCCTGTTCGACCGTGAACTCGATGTCCTGCATGTCGCGATAGTGGCTCTCCAGTCGCTCGACGGCGGCCTTGAACTGTTCGAAGACCGCCGGGAGGGCTTCCTCCATGGAGGGCTGCTTGTCCCCCATCTCCTCGCGGGCGATCTTGGTCAGGGCCTGGGGCGTGCGGATGCCGGCCACCACGTCCTCGCCCTGGGCGTTGATCAGGAACTCCCCATAGAGGCGCGCCTCACCGGTCGACGGGTTGCGGGTGAAGGCCACGCCGGTGGCCGAAGTCTCGCCCATATTGCCGAAGACCATCGACTGGATGTTCACCGCCGTGCCCCAGCTTTCGGGGATGTCGTGCATGCGGCGATAGAACTTGGCCCGGTCGTTCATCCAGCTGGCGAACACCGCGCCCACCGCGCCCCACAGCTGCTCCTGCGGATCCTGCGGGAACTCCGAACCGAGATCAGCGGCGACGGCCTTCTTGTAGTCGGCGACCACCTTCTCCCAGTCCTCGGCCGAGAGCGCGGTGTCGACGGTGACGTCGAGCCGCTCCTTATGCTCGTCGAGGATCTCCTCGAACATGTGGTGATCCAGGTCGAGGACCACGTTCGAGTACATCTGGATGAAGCGGCGGTAGGAGTCGAAGGCGAACCGGCGGTCCCCCGACAGCTTGGCCAGGCCCTCGACCGTCTGGTCGTTGAGACCCAGGTTCAGGACCGTGTCCATCATGCCGGGCATGGAGGCCCGGGCGCCGGAGCGGACCGACACCAGCAGGGGGTTGGCGGCGTCGCCGAAGCGCTTGCCGGTCAGCTGCTCGACCCGGCCCAGGGCCTCGGTCACTTGCGCCTTCATGTCGTCGGGATAGCGCTGCTCATTGGCGTAATAGTGCGTGCAGCACTCGGTGGTGATGGTGAAGCCCGGCGGCACCGGCAGGCCCAGGGACGACATCTCGGCCAGGTTGGCGCCCTTGCCCCCCAGCAGGTTCTTCATCGAGGAGTCCCCGTCGGCCGCGCCGCCACCGAAGGCGTAGACCCAGCGCGTCTTGGTCAGGCTCGTCATCGTCCCACTCATCCCGTCACTTGGCTGAAATCCGCCACGCGCCCCATGGCGTCGCGGACCTGGCTCAGAAGCCGCAGGCGGTTGTCCCGTTCTGCGGGGTCTTCAGCATTCACCAGCACTTGCTCGAAAAACGCGTCCACAGGGCCGCGCAGACCCGACAGGGCCTGCATCGCGGCCACGAAATCCTCGTCGGCCAGGGCCTGCGCCACCTGCGGCTCCACCCCGGCCAGGGCCGCCACCAGGGCGAGTTCGGCCTGCGGCGCGCCATCCATGGCGATCGCCGGGCCAGAGGGCATGGCGCCCTTCTTTTCCTCGGCCTTGAGGATATTGGTCGCCCGCTTGTAGCCGGCCAGCAGATTCGCCCCGTCCTCGGTGGTCAGGAAGCCATCCAGGGCCTCGACCCGGGCCACGATCCGCACCAGATCGTCGTCGCCGAGGGCGAAGACCGCGTCCACCAGATCATGCCGCTTGCCCTGGTCGCGCAGCAGGACCTTCAGGCGATCGGCGAAGAAGGCCACCAGATCGTCGCCGGCCAGCTCTCGAAGGGGCAGGCGGATGCCGCCCTCGAGCACGATGCGGATCACGCCGAGCGCCGAGCGGCGCAGGGCGTAGGGATCGCGCGAGCCCGTGGGCTTTTCGTCGATGCCGAAGAAGCCGGTCAGGCTGTCGAGCTTGTCGGCCAGGGCGAGCGCCGCGCCCACGGGGCCGGCCGGCAAGGCGTCGCTGGGTCCCTGCGGCTTGTAGTGATCGCGAATGGCGGCGGCCACATCGGCCGGCAGACCCTCGGCCTGGGCGTAGTAGCCGCCCATCAGGCCCTGCAGCTCAGGGAATTCGCCGACCATGCCGGTGACCAGGTCAGCCTTGGCCAGGCGGGCGGCCTGGTCCGCGGCGTCTGGATCGGCGCCGACACGGGGGGCCAGGCTGCGGGCGAGGTCGGTGATGCGCGCCACACGGTCGGACATGGCGCCCAGCTTGGCGTGGAAGGTGACGCCCTTCAGCTTCTCCAGCCGGTCTTCCAGCCGCAGCTTGCGGTCCTCGTCCCAGAAGAAGCGGGCGTCTGACAGCCGCGCCGACAGCACCTTGGCGTTGCCCGCGGCGATGGCCGCGCCGCCATCGGCGGCCTGGATATTCGCCACGGTGATGAAGTGGGGCGCGAGCCCTCCGGTCGCCGGGTCGCGCACCGCGAAGTACTTCTGGTGCGTGCGCATGGAGGTGCGGATCACCTCGGGGGGCAGATCGAGGAAGTCGGGGTCCATGTCGCCGAGGACAGGCGTCGGCCATTCGGCGAGGCCGGCGACCTCGTTCAGCAGGCCCTCGTCCTCCACCAGCTCCAGATTGCGGGCGAAGCAGAGGGTGCGGGCGGCGTCCAGGATGCGCGCCTTGCGCTCTTCCACATCCAGCACGACGAAATGGGCCGCCAGGCTGTCGCGATAGGTGTCGAAGTCCTTCACGCGGAAGGGCTGGGCCTTGCCCATGAAGCGATGGCCCTCGGTGACGTCGCCGCTCTCGATCCCATCGATGGAGACCGGCACGACCGTCCCGTCGAACAGGCAGACGATCCGCTTGAGCGGCCGGACCCAGCGCAGGGTCCCCCGTCCCCAGGTCATGGACTTGGGCCAGGGGAAGTTGCGCACGATGGCCTCGACCATCTCGGCGACGATCTCCGGCGTCGGCCGCCCCTTGCGTTCGATCTTGGCGAACCAGACCCCGTCCTGCTCAACCAGCTGGTCCATCGTCAGGCCGGTGGACCGCAGAAAGCCCTCCATGGCCTTTTCCGGCGAGCCGACCCGGGGGCCTTTGCGCTCTTCGGTGCGGTCGGCCTGGGCTTCGGGCAGGCCCTCGATCACCAGGGTCAGGCGACGGGGGCCGGCGAAGGCGGTCATGGCCTCGGGCAGGAAGCCCTGCTCGGCCAGGCGCTCACGGGCCATACGCTCCAGGTCGCGGGCGGCCTGAACCTGCATGCGCGCAGGGATCTCTTCGGAGAAGAGCTCGAGAAGCAGTTGAGGCATTACTGGACTCCGGCCTCAAGCGGTTCGGGTGCAAAGAGCGCAAGACCTTCGGCGCGCTGCGCAGCGTTCCAACGATCCATCATCGCGCGGCTGGTGAAGTGCCCATAGAGCTTGCCGCCCTTCTCGTACTGCCAGTCGCTGATCTGCTCGTCCTTGAACGTCACGGGCGATCCCGCCTGGAGACGCCCAAGATCGTGGGGCGTGTTGGCGAGCCGACCGCGGCCGCCATCGGCTTCACGCACCACATCGACCACCCAGATGTGCTCTTCGTTGCCAGGGGTGACCGTAGGAAGGCCCACCTTCAGGGCGAACGCGCTGTAGCCCTCAGGCTCTGCCGCGTGAAGCCGCCAGAAAATCGGCAGGGTCTCGCGCGCCTTGGCGGTCGCAGCCAGGACGACCGGATCGTCCTCAGCCGTGAAGACCATTTCTTCGCTCTCGGGCCGCGCCTCGGCGCCGCCAGCGACCGTCATCATCAGCCCAGCGCAGACGGCCAGCAGGACGGGCCTCATGCGTTGCCCCCTTCATTGGCCACCCAGGCCTCGGCGCACATCTTGGTCAGGTCGCGGATGCGGCCGATATAGCTCTGGCGCTCGGCCACCGCGATGGCGCCGCGGGCGTCCATCAGGTTGAACAGGTGGCTGGCCTTGAGCACGTGGTCATAGGCCGGCAGGACGATGGCCTGGCCCTGCGGCCCCTTCATCGCCAGCAGGCGCGGGACCTGGATCTCCATGTCCTCGAACTGGCGCTTCAAGGTGGCCACGTCATAGCCGTCGAAATTGGCTTTCGACTGCTGGCGCTCGTTCTCCAGGAACACCTCGCCATAGGTCATGGGCGCAGGCCCGTCCGGATCATTGAAGGCCAGATCGGTGAAATGGTCGACGCCCTGCAGATACATGGCCAGCCGTTCCAGCCCGTAGGTGAGTTCGCCGGCCACCGGCCAGACGTCCACGCCCCCCACCTGCTGGAAGTAGGTGTACTGAGTCACCTCCATACCATCGCACCAGACTTCCCAGCCCAGACCCCAGGCGCCCACGGTGGGGTTCTCCCAGTCGTCCTCGACGAAACGGATGTCGTGCAGGCGGGTGTCGAGGCCGATGGCCTCCAGGCTGCCCAGATAGAGATCCTGCAGGTCGTCCGGGTTCGGCTTCAGGATCACCTGATACTGGTAGTAGTGCTGCAGGCGGTTGGGGTTCTCCCCATAGCGGCCGTCCGCCGGGCGGCGAGAAGGCTGCACATAGGCCGCCCGCCACGGCTTTGGACCGAGCGCGCGCAGCACCGTGGCCGGGTGAAGCGTGCCCGCTCCCACCTCGACGTCGTGCGGCTGCAGGATCACGCAACCCTGGCGGCTCCAATAGTCATGGAGTTTCAGGATCAGGCCCTGAAACGAGAGCGGTTTTTCTGAGGACATCTGGGCTGATTTGCAGGCGCAAAAAAAGTCGGCGGACCATAGGGCCCGCCGACCTGTGCATCAAGCGCGCGGCGAAGATCAGTTGCCGCTGGGTTCCGTCATCTTGCCGGCCCGCGACTGGGGCTCGCCATACTTGGCCCGATTTTCCTCCGTGTCCGGGATCGGACCATTGGTGGTCACCTGAGCGCCGGTGGTGCTGGAGACCATAGTCCCCATGGAGCCGGCCGACTGGGCCTCGGTGTTCATCTGGCCCTGACCGCTCGCGCTCATGCTGGTGTCCGCCGACATGCCGCCGCTGTTTACGGAGGCGCTGTTTTGCGTCGAGCCTTGCATGGCGCCCTGCGCGTTGACCGCGTCGTCCTCCATGGCGGTGGAGCTGGTGATCTGGCCCCCCGGCAGATTGGTGCGACCGGCGTCCGCGCCCGTGGGACGGGTCGAATCAACCGATGGCAGGCCGGTGCTGGACCGGGTGTGATCGGCGGGGCCGCTGACGGCGCCTGCGGCCTGGCCGGACAGATCGCCGGTCAGGCTGCCCGAGGCGGTCTGGGCGTGGGCGGCGGACGCCACGAGGAGGGCGGCCGCCGAGGTCGAAAGAACAAGCTTGAGGTTCATTGCTGGATTCCTTGGGTTTGGTCGTACCGCAGGTCCCCCCAGCGCCCTGCCATTGGGTTAGTTGCTCTCAGCGGCGGTGCGTTTACCGGCGTTGGAAAGCGGTGCGCCGTAGGCGGCGCGGTTTTCCGGAGTGTCCGGAATGGGTTGCATCTGAGTGGCCGAGAGGCTCGCCGAGGTGTCGCTGGCGGCGCCCGTGGGGGCCATTTCGGTCGACGGCTCCGTCATCTCGCTGGAGGCGCCCTGAGCCGGAGCTTCCGTC
>JAHUZY010000089.1 GCA_019264505.1 Phenylobacterium sp.
CGTCCGGAGCTTGCGGCGTGACCTATTCGGTCAAGGAGATCTTTCTCACCCTTCAGGGTGAGGGCGGGCAGGCCGTGCGGCCGGCGGTGTTCTGCCGCTTTGCCGGCTGCAACCTGTGGTCGGGCCGCGAGATCGACCGCGCCAAGGCGGTCTGCACCTTCTGCGACACCGATTTCGTGGGGATGGATGGCCCCGGCGGCGGCCGGTTCCCAGACGCTGACGCCCTCGCCGACGCCATCGCCGCCGCGTGGAGCGGCGGAGCTGACAACCGCCTGGTGGTCTGCACCGGGGGCGAGCCCCTGCTGCAACTGGACGCTCCTCTGATCAGCGCCCTGCACGCCCGGGGTTTCACCATCGCCGTAGAGACCAATGGCACCCTGGCCGCCCCGGATGGAGTCGACTGGATCTGCGTCAGCCCCAAGGCCCAGGCGCCCGTCGTCCAGACCTCGGGGCAGGAACTCAAGCTGGTCTTCCCGCAGACAGGTGTCGATCCGGCGCGGTTCGCGGGCCTCGATTTCGAGCGCTTCTACCTGCAGCCCATGGACGGACCGGACCGGCTCGCCAACACCGAGGCGGCGATCGCCTATTGCCTCGCCCACCCTCAGTGGCGTTTAAGCGTGCAAACCCACAAATATCTGGGCATTCCCTGACGGCCGCCTGGCTGGACGGATCGCCCGAGCGCGCCGATGACATCGCACATTTTTGAGATCACCAAGGTCGCCACCTTCGACGCGGCCCACTACCTCCCCGACGGCCCGGCCCAGAGCCCCTATACCCGGCTGCATGGGCATTCCTTCCAGGTGGAGGCGACCGTGGCCGGGGCGCCGCAGCCCCCTGTGGGCTGGGTCGCCGACCTCGCCGAGCTGGACGGAGCCCTGCGGGCGGTCGCCCTGGAGTTGGATCACGGCCTGCTCAATGAAAAGCCGGGGCTCGACAGCCCGACGCTTGAGAACCTCTGCCTTTATTTCGCCGAGCGGCTGAAGGGGCAGTTCCCGGGCCTGTCGAAGATCAAGGTCTCGCGGCCGACCATCGGCGAAAGCTGCGCCCTGACCCTCTAGCGGTCGCGTCGGCGCTTGCGGTCGTCGTCATCGTCGTCGTCACCGCCAGGGATCACGGCCCCGGCGGCCATCCCCACGCCCTTGGCCGTCGCGCCCACGGCGGCGCCTGTGACGCCGATGGCGACGCCAGCGGTCGTGCCCACGACGGCGGCGGCCAGGCAGCCGGCCTGGCTGAGCGCCAGCGCGCCGATCAGGCTGAAGCGAAGAAGCTGTGGCGCGGTCATGGTGAATCCCCCGGGGTCAGGCCCCAGATGACGCGCAAATCGTCACCAAATGGTGGCGATCTTCAGTCCAACTGGTGGGAGAGGGAGACCGCCGCGTCCCCCTGGCGGCGCCAGGGGCCGGCGAAGTTCGGGTCGGCCCGGCGGCGTCGATCCGGTCCGAAATAGTCCTGGGTGCGGATATAGGGCCTCGGGTGCTCGACGATCCGGTTGAGGCGCTCCAGCACCCCGCGGGCCGTGAGCGGCTTGGCCAGGAACTCGTTGACGCCGGCGTCGCGGGCCTCGGCCACCCGGCGCATGGTCGAATGGCCGGTGATCATGATCACGGGGACCATCTGATTGGGGCTGTCGGGGGAGTTGCGCAGCAGGCGGACAAAATCGATGCCGTCCAGCGGCTGCATCGACAGGTCCGTCATGACGATGTCGATGGGGTGATTGCGCAACTGCTGCAGGCCTTCGGCCCCATCGGCGCCTTCGTGGATATGAACGACGCCGATGGCGCGCAGGATCTCGGTCAACAGCACCCGCATGTGGTGGTTGTCGTCGACGAGCAGGATCCTGAGCAGTTCGTATCGCAAGGTCGGTCTTTCGCGGTCAGGTCACAGGTGAAGCGGCGACGGCGCCGATCGCGAGGGGGCTCATTTCAGGCAAGTCCCTCGTACGGTCAATCTGAAAACCGTCGATTTTTGACCTCGACGG
Source organism: Phenylobacterium sp. (assembly GCA_019264505.1). Classification (GTDB taxonomy): domain Bacteria; phylum Pseudomonadota; class Alphaproteobacteria; order Caulobacterales; family Caulobacteraceae; genus Phenylobacterium. Next base: position 1,979 of record JAHUZY010000089.1, read on the forward strand.
CAAACCCCAGGTTCGACGACTAGGACGACGATCCTGGGGTGAAGCGCGCCTCACCCAGCTGGCCCCTGTGGCGTAGATAGGCGTCGGCCAGAACACAGGCGACCATCGCCTCGACAACAGGAACGGCGCGGATGCCGACACAGGGATCGTGGCGTCCCTTGGTGCGGAGCTCAATCTCCTGGCCGGCCTCATCCAGGCTGCGGCGGGGCGTCAGGATGGAAGAGGTCGGCTTGAAGGCCACCCGAGCGGTCACCGCCTGGCCCGTGGAAATCCCGCCGAGGACCCCGCCGGCCTTGTTCGACAGGAAGACCGGCTCGCCGTCATCGCCCATCCGCATCTCGTCGGCGTTTTCTTCCCCCGACAGGGCGGCTGAGGCGAAACCCGCCCCGATCTCGACCCCCTTGGCGGCGTTGATCGACATCAGCGCGCCAGCCAGTTCAGCGTCCAGCTTGCCATAGATGGGCGCGCCCCACCCCGCCGGCACGCCCGCGGCCTCCACCTCGACCACCGCCCCGGTGGACGAGCCGCTCTTGCGGACCTTTTCGAGGTGCGCCTCCCAGACCGGCACGGTCTCGGCGTCGGGGCACCAGAAGGG
>JAHUZY010000254.1 GCA_019264505.1 Phenylobacterium sp.
GCGGGGGCCGGGGGGGGGCGGGATAGGCCCGGGCGCCGGCCTGCATGGCCTTCGGTTCATCGCCGTCTCCATCCCCGTCGCTGGCCCGGGCGTCCTGGCGATCGATGGTCTTCTGGATGTCTCGCTCATCGCGGGCCACCCGCTCAGCGTCGTCGCGGAAGGCGTCGGCCCCGGAGGGCTTGGCGGTCTGGTCGTTCATGGCGGAGTCCCTCTCTGACGGACCTCCAATCCGCAGGCGCGTCCGAGGGTTCCGATGAGGCGGCCGGCTCAGCGCTCGAACTTGGTCGACAGCACGATGGAGGAGTTGGTCCGCTCCACGCCCTCCAGCCCGCCGATCTCGTCGATGAGGGCGTCCATGGCCGCCACGTCCGGCGCCGAGACCGAGGCGATCAGGTCGAAGGCGCCGCTGACCGACTGCAGCCGCCGGACGCCCGGCATCCGGCGCATGGCCCCGGCCACGACGCCGGCGGCCTTGGGGTGGACCGTGAGCATGACAAAGGCGTGGATCTGTCCCTGCTCGTGGGCCTGGGAGGTGCGCACCGCATAGCCGGCGATGACGCCGCGCCGTTCCAGCCGGGCGATCCGGCTCTGCACCGTGGTCCGCGACAGGCCCAGACTGCGTGCCAGCTCGGCCACCGGCGCCCGGGCGTTCTCCTGCAGGCGAGCGAGCAGGTGCTGGTCCAGGTCATCCATCATTTCGCCCAAAGATTACGTCATAACGCCGAAACAATGGTCGACTTACGCCGAAATGGCAATTGAGAGCGACGCGGCTCTGCCTGACCCTGTTGAGGAGCATCCGGGAGGGACAGGGTCATGCGCAAGATCGCCGTGGTGGGGGCAGGAAAGATCGGATCGGCCATAGCCGACATGCTGTGGGCCTCAGGGGCCTATCAGGTCGCTGTGCTGGACCGCGATCCAGCGCATCTGGCGGCCCTGCCGGCCGGCGACGGGGTCGAGCGGGTCTGCGTCGATGTCAGCGACTCCACAGCCCTGGCCGCCGCCCTGGACGGCGCCTTCGCCGTCATCAGCGCCGCCCCCTATCAGCTCACCGTGCCCATCGCCCGGGCGGTGAAGATGGCCGGCGCCCACTATCTGGATCTGACGGAGGATGTCGCCTCGACCCGGGAGGTGCGCGCCCTGGCGCAGGACGCCGACAGCGCCTTCATCCCCCAGTGCGGCCTGGCGCCGGGCTTCATCTCCATCGTCGCCAGCGATCTCGCCCGACGGTTCGATGACCTGCACGAGGTGCGCCTGCGGGTCGGCGCCCTGCCGCGCTATCCCACCAACGGGCTGAACTACAATCTCACCTGGAGCACCGAAGGCGTCATCAACGAGTATTGCGAGCCCTGCGAGGCCATCGTCCAGGGTCGCCGCCAGGAGGTCGCCGCCCTGGAGGGGCTGGAGGAGTTCGCCCTCGACGGGGTGACCTATGAGGCGTTCAACACCTCCGGCGGCCTGGGCAGCCTGTGCGAGACCCTGGCCGGCAAGGTGCGCAACCTGAACTACCGCACCATCCGCTATCCCGGCCATGCGGCGGTGATGCGGACCTTGCTGGATGATCTGGGCCTGCGCCACCGCCGGGACCTGTTGAAGGACATCCTCGAACATGCGGTGCCGGCCACCATGCAGGACGTGGTCATCGTCTTCGTCACGGTCAGCGGCATGAAGGCCGGCGCCCTGATGCAGGAGACCTATGTGAACAAGATCTACGCCCAGCCCGTGGCCGGAACCCAGAAGAGCGCCATCCAGATCACCACGGCGGCCTCGGTCTGCGCCGTCGCTGACATGCTGGCCAGCGGCGACCTGCCGGCCCGGGGCTTCATCCGGCAGGAGGACATTCCCCTGGACCGGTTCCTCGCCAACCGCTTCGGCCGCTGGTACGCGGGCGAGGACCAAGCCCTGCGCACCGCCTGAGAGGGGATCCCATGACGCTCAGCCTGAAACCCGCCCCCGCCCAGGACGCCGCCGCCGATGTCGCCGCCACCCTCCAACGCCTGGGGGTGGCCCGGGCGTTGTGGCAGGGGGGCGATCGGACGGTCACATCCCCGATCACCGGCGAGCCGGTGGCCAAGGTCAAGGACGCCACGGCCACCGAGGTCCAGGGGGCGATCGATGCGGCCCAGGCGGCCTTCCTGGCCTGGCGCAAGGTTCCTGCGCCCCGTCGCGGGGAGCTGATCCGCCTGCTGGGTGAGGAGCTGCGCGCCGCCAAGACCGACCTCGGCCGTCTGGTGACGCTTGAGGCCGGCAAGGTGGTCTCCGAGGGACTCGGCGAGGTCCAGGAGATGATCGACATCTGCGACTATGCCGTCGGTCTTTCCCGCCAGCTGTTTGGCCTGACCATCGCCACCGAACGGCCCGACCACCGGATGATGGAGACCTGGCATCCGCTGGGCGTGGTCGGCGTCATCACCGCCTTCAACTTCCCCGTCGCCGTCTGGTCATGGAACGCGGCCCTGGCCCTGGTCTGCGGCGATCCGGTGATCTGGAAGCCCTCGGAGAAGACGCCCCTGACGGCCCTGGCGGTGCAGGCGGCCTTCGACCGCGCCGCCGCTCGGTTCGGCGATGCGCCGGCCGGCCTCTCCCAGGTGCTGATCGGCGGACGCGAGGTGGGCGAGGCCCTGGTGGAGGACCCCCGCCTGCCGCTGGTCTCAGCCACCGGCTCCACCGCCATGGGCCGGGCCGTCGCCCCCCGCCTGGCGGAGCGGTTCGCCCGCGCCCTGCTGGAGCTGGGCGGCAACAACGCGGCCATCATAGCGCCCTCCGCCGATCTCGACCTGACCCTGCGGGGCGTCGCCTTTGCGGCCATGGGTACGGCGGGTCAGAGGTGCACCACCCTGCGCCGGCTGTTCGTTCACCGGAGCCTCTATGACGCCTTCCTGCCCCGGCTGAAGGCCGCCTACGACTCCGTGGCTGTGGGCGATCCCCGGGCGGAGGGCGTGCTGATCGGGCCGCTGATCGATGAGGCGGCCGCCCAGGCCATGACGCGCGCCCTTGAGGAGGCCCGCGCCCAGGGCGGCCAGGTCCATGGGGGCCAGCGCCTGGAGGGACCTGGCGTCTATGTCCGGCCAGCCCTGGTGGAGATGCCGGCCCAGAGCGCGGTCATGCTGCGCGAGACCTTTGCCCCGATCCTTTATGTGACCGCCTATGACGCGCTGGACGAGGCCATCGCCGCCCAGAACGCCGCGCCCCAGGGCCTGTCCTCGGCCATCTTCACCAACGATCTGCGCGAAGCCGAACAGTTCACCTCGGCCTGGGGCTCGGACTGCGGCATCGCCAATGTGAACATCGGGCCTTCGGGCGCGGAGATCGGCGGGGCCTTCGGCGGCGAGAAGGAGACCGGCGGCGGCCGCGAGGCGGGCTCGGACTCCTGGAAGACCTATATGCGCCGGGCCACCAATACGGTGAACTTTGGGGCCACCCTGCCCCTGGCCCAGGGGGTCCGGTTCGATCTGTAGCGGGGTCAGCGCCCCTGGGCGGCGCGCATGGCCGCGGCCTTGACCGCGTCGGGCAGGGTGGTGAACCAGGCCTGGGGCGACAGGCGCTCGGCCACCCGCGCGCGGCCGGCGGCGCCCATCTTCGCCCGCCGCTCGGGATCGGCCCGCAGGGCGCGCAGGGCGGCGGCGGCCTGATCGAGATCGGGCTCGGCCCAGCTCTGGCCGGCATAGATTCCCTGGGGATCCTCCACCGGGGTGGGACTTGAGCCGATCATCACCGCCACCGCCTCGTCCAGGACGGCGGTCACGCCGGACCAGCCTGTGGCCACGACCGGCGTGCGCAGGGCCAGGGCCTCGGCCGGGGTCAGGCCAAAGCCCTCGGCCCGGTGCAGGGAGATCAGCACGTCGGAGCCGGCGATCAGGCTCTTCACCGCCTCATAGGGCCAGACGCCGTCGATGATCTCCACATTGGCGGGCGCCGCGGCCCGCAGCGCCTCCAGCGCGTGGGGGAAGTGGTCGCCGTTCTGGGTCTTGATGACCAGGCGGGCCGAGGCGTCGTCGCCAAACGCCTTGGCGAAAGCCGCCAGCGCCCCTTGCGGGTTCTTCCGGGCGGCGGATGAGTTGAAGTCGAACAGGCTGACGGCCTGAAACGCGGCCTGGCGGGGCGAGGGCGCCACCGAGTCATAGTCTTCCAGAAACAGGGGGTGCGGCACCACGCGCACGGGCGCCCGCGCGCCCTGCAGGGCCTGGGCCACATATCGGCTGGGCGCCCAGACCTCATCGACCATGGCTGCGTCCCTGAGCCAGGAGGCCGGCGCCCGGGGCAGCTCCCACGCCCAATAGCCGAACCTGGGACCGATCACCCGGGCCGGGCCGAGCTGGCCCAGGGCCGCGAGCAGTTCCGGGGGATTGAGGTGGAAGATCCAGGCGCTGGCCGGCGAGGGCGCCGGTCCCCTGGCCTCCCAGGCGAGCGCGGCGCCGGCCATGTCGACCCGCTCCACCGGAGCGCCCAGGGCCTCGAAGGCCCGCGCGGCCAGCCGCGCCGAGGCGGCGATGCCGTGGGAGCCGGACAGGTAGCCCACGACCCGCAAGGGCCCCCCCGCGGCGCCGTCCGACCCATGGGGCTTGCGGGCCTGGCGGCGGACATGGGCTTCCAGCAGGGGCGCGAGGACAGGCTGAGCCGCCCGGCGCAGCGCTTCCGGCGCCAGGCCGCGCCAGGACCGGCGAAGGTCGCCGAGCAGGCTCATGAGGCCATCAGTTCAGCCAGCTGCGCCTGCAGGGGAAGGTCGGCTGACAGGATGTCCACGGGCCTCGGGCGCGTCGTTGCGGCCGGCGCATCGCTCCACACCTCATCGACGAACCCCCAGGCCGGATGGTCGTCGGCGAGCGCGGCCAGGGCCGCGGCGCTCCAGACGGCGGCGGCGCGGCGCCAGGAAACGCCCTGGGCCACCAGGATCTGGGCGTCCGCCGCGACGAAGCCCGGGCAGGAGCCGAAGACCACGATATCGACCTCCGTGGGTCCGACGGGCGCGCCATCCGGACGGCGCAGACGGCCTGACCCGGCCTCGCAGATCAGCACCCCGCTCGGCCAGTCGGCCATGGCCGGAGTCCGGTGGGGGACCACCACCACGGCGGCGGCGCGGCTGCGGTTGGGCCGCCGGCCAGGCGCGTGGGCGCCGCGCACGCTCAGCCGGGCCAGACGGAATAGGAGACTGTGGGTCAGGGTGTCGGGAAGCCCCTCAGGCTCGATGTCGTATTCCTTCAGCCCGCCGCCGATCAGCCAGCGCAGATAGGCCAGCCGGCCGATCACGGTGTGCAGGCCAAACAGCCGCTGCAGGTCTGGCCGGCTGTCCCAGATGCGCAGCAGCACCCGGGGGAAGGGGTAGGGGCTCGACAGGCTGCCCACCAGCCGGTCGCCTTCGCCCCGCACCGCCTGGCGCAGGACGTCCGGCCATCGGGCGCGGACCGCGACCCCGTAGCCTGCGGAGATCTGCAATCTGAGGGGCGAGAGCTCGCCTGAGGCGGCGCGGGCGAAGCGGGCGGCCTCCAGCAGGGGGGCGGGGTCCTGGCTGAGATCGAGCAGGCTTGGGCCATCCAGCAGGTCGGGCGCGAACCGCCCGGCCTCGGCCTCGGGCCCCAGCAGCCAGGCCAGCAGGTCCTCAGGCGGTCCCTCTGCGAACCGCGCGCGCAGATCGGCCCGCGCGGCCAGCATGCCCGCAGCCGCCCGCGGCCAGGGGCCGGCGGCCGGCTGGCTCACCCAGCCGCTCACCTCGGCGGCGGCGCCGGTCCACGGGGGCTCGGCCTGCGGCCAGGGCGCG
>JAHUZY010000263.1 GCA_019264505.1 Phenylobacterium sp.
CTTCTGGCGCGCGCGCTTTTCCGAGGGCTTCTCGTAATGGACGTGGCGCTTCATCTCGCGGAACGAGCCTTCGCGCTGCATCTTCTTCTTCAGGGCCTTGAGGGCCTGGTCGACATTGTTGTCGCGGACGAAAATCTGAACCAGGGGACTCTCTCCTGCCTGCCTGCCTGTTGCGCCACCCGGCGCACATGGCGGTGGCGGTGAAACAAAATACCAAATAGCCCCGTAAGCGACCGCTCCGGAGCCGAGGGCGGCGAAATAGCAGAAGGCTTGGCCCATGTCCACGCAAGACGGCGGCTTTCGGCGAGGTTAGACTGGGTCCATGTCAGACGCCGCCTCATCTACCTCCCCCGATCCCGACGCCTGGGCCCGCCAGGTCGAGGACCAGGTGCTCTCCCTGGCTCTGCCCCATGTGGCCCAGATGGGCTGGAGCGCCCTTCTTCTGGCCCGGGCCGGCGCCGAGGCCGGCCTGTCCAAGGGCGAGATTGAGCTGCTCTTCCCCAACGGGGCGGCGGATCTGGCGGCCCTGCTCGGCCGCCGGCACGACCGCGAAACCCTGGAGACCCTGTCGCAGACCGATCCGGCGAGCCTGAAGATCCGCGAGCGCATCCGCCTGGCGGTGGAGACGCGCCTGGACGCCGCGGCCCAGGATGAGGCGGTCGCCCGTCGCTGGAGCGGCTTCCTCGCCCTGCCGCAGAACCTCGCCCTGGCCAGCCGGCTCCTGTGGGACAGCGCCGACCAGCTCTGGCGCTGGGCCGGCGACACCGCCACTGACGAAAACCACTATTCCAAGCGCGCCATCCTCTCGGGAATCCTGTCGGCGGCGCTCGCCATCCGCGTGGCCTCGGGCCGGGGCGCGTCCATGGACTTCGTCGACGCCCGCATCGCCAATGTGATGAGCTTTGAAAAGTGGAAGGCGACGACCAAGCTTCGCCCCTCCGAAGCCCTCAAGACCTTCGCCCAGACCCTCGGCCGCATGCGCTACGGCTGAGGCGCCTTTGCGTCCTTCGAGGCTCGCTATCGCTCGCACCTCAGGATGAGGGATGTGGGTGCGGGCTGATGCGTCTCATTCCGTCCTCATCCTGAGGCGCCCGAAGGGCCTCGAAGGACGAGGGCGGTCGCGCTGGCCCTCCGACCACCCCCGTCATGCTCGGGCTTGACCCGAGCATCCATGAACACCGATCTGCCCGCCGTGTGCATGGGCCCTCGGATCAAGTCCGAGGGCGACGGAGGAGAGGTTGGGGCTCGTCTTCGCGCCCTTTGTGTCCGATCTTGAGTGCGCCCGCCGCGCACGGGGCGGAGGCGCCTTTGCGTCCTTCGAGGCTCGCTGTCGCTCGCACCTCAGGATGAGGGAAGTGGGTTGCGGCCTCTCAGGCCGTCCTCATCCTGAGGCGGGCGCGCCGCCTATAGCCCCGACAGCCGGTTGATGTGGCCCATCTTGCGGCCGGGCTTGGCCTCGCGCTTGCCGTAGAGGTGCAGGCGGGTCTCCGGCTCGGCGGCCAACTTCGCCCAGGCCTCGGCCTCGTCGCCCAGCAGGTTCAACATCTCCACATGGGCGCGGGCCTGGGTGGGGCCGAGCGGCCAGCCGGCGACGGCGCGGATGTGCTGCTCGAACTGGCAGACTTCGCAGCCGTCCTGGGTCCAGTGGCCGGTATTGTGCACCCGGGGCGCGATCTCATTGGCCAGCAGACGACCGTCCGCCAGCTCGAACAGCTCGATGCCGATGACGCCCACATAGTCCAGGCGGGTCAGAATCTGGGCGGCGATGCGCTCGGCCTGGTCCGCCAGGTCGGGACTGGCCGGCGCGGGCGCCACGGTGCGGCGCAGGATGCCCCCCTCGTGATGGTTCTCGCCCAGGGGATAGATGGCCAGCTCGCCGTCGCGGCCCCGGGCGGCGATCACCGACAGCTCGCGGACGAAGTCGGCCGGCGCTTCCAGAATGCAGGGCACACCCCCCAGCGCCTCGAACACCGCTGCGGCGTCCGCCGCATGCTCGACCCACTTCTGGCCCTTGCCGTCATAGCCCTCGCGGCGGGTCTTCATCAGGGACGGAACGCCGATGCGCGCGGCGGCCTCCAGGGCGTCCTCGCCGCTGTCCACCTGGGCGAAGGCCACGGTCCGCACCCCGGCCTCATTGAGGAAGGTCTTCTCCGCCACCCGGTCCTGGGCCACGGCCAGGGCCAGGCCGCTGGGCGCCACCGGCGCCCCCAGGGCCTTCAGCCGCTCGACGGCGGCGGCCGGCACATTTTCGAACTCATAGGTGATGACGTCGCAGAGGTCGGCCAGGCGGGCCAGGCCGTCGGGGTCGTCAAAGGGGGCGATCAGCGTCTCACGGGCCACCCGGCTGGCCGGGGCGTCAAGCTCCGGCGTCAGGATGACCACGTCGAAGCCCAGGCGGGCGGCGGCCAGGGCCAGCATCCGACCCAGCTGTCCGCCGCCCAGAATGCCGATGGTCGCGCCCGGCGCGAGGGGCTGGCCTGGCGCCATCAGTCTTCCACCGTCTCGGCCACCGCATCGGCCAGGCTCTGCGCGAAGGCGGTCAGGCGTTGGCCAAGGTCGGGATCGCCCAGGGCCAGGATGCGGGCGGCCAGGATGCCGGCGTTCTTGGCGCCGGCCTCGCCGATGGCCAGGGTCGCCACGGGAATGCCGCCGGGCATCTGGACGATGGAGAGCAGGCTATCCATGCCCTTTAGGGCCTTGGACTCCACCGGCACGCCCAGCACCGGCAGTTCGGTCATGGAGGCGGCCATGCCCGGCAGGTGGGCCGCGCCCCCCGCGCCCGC
>JAHUZY010000270.1 GCA_019264505.1 Phenylobacterium sp.
AAGAAGGAGCCACCCCGGTGTCTAAGTTGCTCAAGATCGCGGCCTGCATCGTCGCGATGTCCGTTGTCGCACCGGGCGCCGGTCTCGCCCAGACCCGCGCCAAGCTGGCGCCGCCGGCGGGGACGCCGATGGCCACCTCGCACCTCAACCCCAACACCGCCACCGAGGCCCAACTGCGCGCGGTGCCCCAGCTCGGTCCGGCGCTGGCGGGCGCGGTCGTCCGCGGCCGGCCCTACAAGACCCAGCGCGACTTCGCCAAGGTCGTGGCCGGCAAGGTGCCCGCGGCCCAGCTCCCGGCGTTATACGCCGCGGTGTTCGTGCCGATCAGCCTCAACAACGCCACGCGGGACGAGATCATGCTGATTCCCGGCATGACGCGGCGGATGGCCCACGAATTCGAGGAGTACCGCCCCTACAAGGATCTGGCCCAGTTCAACCGCGAGATCGGCAAGTATGTGGACCCGCCGGAGGTCGCCCGCCTGCGCAGCTACGTCACCCTGCCTTAGCGCCTGGCCGCCGTCGCCTCGGGGCGACCCGGGCCGCCAGGAGGCCGGCCAGGATCGCGGCGTGGATCAAACCCACGCGCAGGTCGAAGGCCGTCATCAACCAGTGGGCCGCGGTGAGGACCGCAGCCGGATAGATCAGCCGATGTAGAGCTTTCCAGCCGCGCCCGAGGATCCGGAGCGACGCATCGTTGCTGGTGATCGCCAGGGCCGCGAACGCCACGAAGGCGATCCAGCCCACGGCCATGCCGAGCTCCAGCCCCTCCCGCACGATCAGGATCGGCAGCTCGGCCTTGCGCACCAGATAGACGGCCAGGTGGAGCAGGGTGTAGCCGAAGGTCGCCACGCCGAAGTCCCGCCGGCGGCGGACCAGCCACAGGGTCCAGGCCGTCCGCGGGAGGGCCAGCCGCAGCGGGCTCACGGCCAGGGTGACGATCAGGAGCTGCACGGACCAGACGCCGGTGGCGTGGATCACCTCGCCGTAGCTCATCCCGTCCGTGGCGTAACGCGCCGTGACCACCGCGGCCGGCAGGACGAGCAGGGCCCAGAGGATCAGCTGATGCGGTGCGGGCGGCTTCAAGAGTGGCGCTTCCGGATGGGTCGGCGCCCTTGTAGTCCGTAGCCCATCCGTTTGTCCCCTCGCGGCGATCCTCGCCATGCGCGCCCTGGCGTGCGGCGTGTGCTGCGTGCTCCCGGTCCCGCTCCCCGCCGCGGCCTTGGCGGTCAGCCATGGAGTGATCGACCGGTTTGCCGGAGCCGCGTGGCTCACGGCAATCGCCCTGGTCGCCGGCGCGTGGGCGTGGGCGTGGGCGCTACCGCAGAGCCTGCGTTCCCGGCGACCGCCCGCGCCTTCGACGAACACGGTCCTGTCGGTGGCCACGGCGTTCATGGCCCTGGCGCTGCTGTGGTCTCGCCCGGAACCTACGTGTCGCGGCCCTGCGGCGCTGAGGCCCCGCGCTGTTCGTGGCGCAGCCGGTCAGGCGCGGGAAGGGGATTGCCACTGAGGGGTGGCGGGTCTTGACTGCCGCCATGGTCGGGGACGAGCCGGCCCTGCCATCAACCAAACGACTCTCAGGCAAAGCGTCATGGGCGACGAGTTCCCGATCACCATCTTTCACAATCCCGACTGCGGAACGTCGCGCAACGCCCTAGAGATCATCCGCGCCGCGGGTTACGCGCCGACGGTCGTGGAATATTTGCAAGCCGGTTGGACGCGTGGCCAACTGGAGGACTTATTGTCACGCATGAACGCGAGGCCGCAGGACCTGCTGCGCGAGAAGGGCACGCCGGCCGCCGAGCTGGGACTGCTCGATCCCGGCGCATCCGACGACCAGATCCTTGAAGCGATGGTCGCCCACCCCATCCTCGTCAACCGGCCGATCGTCGTTACGCCGCGCGGCGTGAAGCTCTCGCGCCCGTCGGAGGCCGTGTTAGAGCTGCTGGACCGCAAGCCCGCGTCCTTCACCAAGGAGGACGGCGAGGTGGTGATCCCGCCGCCATGACCGCCGGCCATCCCGATGGCCGGTGAAGTGACCATCGTCGCAGGGCTTCCCATCCCCTCGACCTCGCCGCTCTTCCTGGCCGTCGTCGGCTTTCATGTGCTGGCCGGGCTCATTGGCGTCGCCATCGGCGCGGCAGCGATGCTGAGCCGCAAGGGCCGTGGCCGGCACTCGACCTTCGGAACCACCTATTTCTGGAGCTTGGTCGCCGTCTTCCTCTCCGCCACAGCTCTGTCGATCGTGCGCTGGGCCGAGAACTATCCCCTGTTCGTCCTGGGCGCGCTCGCCATGACCAGCGCCTATGCCGGCCGCATGGCCGCACGCCGGCGCTGGCCGGGTTTCGTGCGATGGCACATCGCCGGCATGGGCGCCTCCTACGTCTTCCTGCTGACCGCCTTCTACGTCGACAACGGCAAGAACCTGCCGCTCTGGCGGGCGCTGCCGCAGATCGCCTTCTGGTGTCTGCCCGCCGTCATCGGCGCGCCCATCATCGCCTACGCCCTGCTGCGACATCCTCTTGCCCGTCCCCCACCCGGCGTGCTGCGGCCGGCAGCCAGGTTCGACGCGCGGCCCTGACCAGGGGCGCCTCATGGACGATCAGGCCGATGGGCGCCGAGGCCGCCCGAACCTGCCCCACAGCCGCGCGCTGCCCCACCAGAGGCCGGCGAAGCCGACAAGGCTCGCACCGCCCAGCAGGCTCCAGCCGTGCGGGCCGAGCGGCGCCGCACCCAAGGCGTAGGCGGCCACCAGGCCGGCCATCGCCAGGAGGAAGGGCCCGGTGACCCGGCAATGGGTGCGGGCGCATCGCCGCGCGTTCAGTAGGCAGGCGACGCCCATCCAGACCAGCATGCCCGTCCAGACCACGGCGCGAGGCGCAGGCTCCAGCAGCATGGCCGCAAGCATCGCTGCGCCGGGGGCCACCCAGAGCGCGGCGAACGCGCGCCAGTCGCCGGCCCAATCCTTGGCGCGAACTTGCCCCTCGCAGTCATCCATCGCTGCCCCCAACACAGCAGGCGGCGGCCCCGCCGCTAGCCCGCGCCTCCTGGATGGGCGGACAAGGGACGTCGGCATAGGAGCAGAACACGCAGCAATCTCCTGCCTTGGGCTTCAGGACGGCGCCGCAGCCCTTGCAGTCGTAGAAATACTGGCAGGCGTCGGTCGGCATGGTCTCGGTCGCCCGGTGGCCGCAATGCGGACAGGTGAGCGTGGAGCGGAGCTCGCTCTGCATGTCGCTCATTGGCGGGCGCTCCGGATCAGGGCCAGCGCCCAAGGCTCGACGACCGGCTGCCAGAGCAGGGCGAGAAGTGCGAGGGCGGTCGCCGCGCTCAGCAGGCGGGTGCCAAGCCGCGACGGCGCGGCGCAAGCGCTGCCGACCCTGCACCTCCGCGCCCGCCGCCAGGTGAGGAGCCAGCCGCCACCGATGACAGCGAGCGCTGCGAGCGTGATCCAGTTGCGCTGCTCGGCGATCAAGCTGAGGCCTCCGAGGCCCAGCCCCGCCAGCGCAAGCGACATCGGGAGCACACAGCAGGCGGCCCAGGCGAAGACCGCCCCGACCGCCGCCGCCACCGCCGCCCAGCTCAGGGCGGTCTCGCCGGACTTCCCCCCCGATCCGTCTCTTCGAGCTCGAAGCCCGCTGCTCATCGACATGCCGCCCTCTCCTGGTGCGATGCGCCCGAGGATGCCATCTGTAGCCACTACAGACTCAAGCCCTAATCGAAGGCGCACTCCCGTGACCGAGCAAGCAATCCAGATTGGGGAACTCTCACGCCGCACGGGCTGCAATATCGAGACGATCCGCTACTACGAACGGGTCGGCCTCATGCCCGCCCCGCCGCGGCGCGGCCGCTACCGCAATTATGGCGGCGAACACGTAAGCCGCCTGGCCTTCGTGCGGCGTGCGCGCGAGCTGGGCTTCACGCTGGACGAGGTCCGCGCACTGTTGGGCCTTGCTGCCGGCGGTCAAGCTTCCTGCGCTGAGGTGCGGGACCTCGCGGCCTCGCACCTTCAGGACGTGCGTGCGCGGATCGCCGACCTCAAGCGGATGGAACGAGCGCTGGCCGACTCGGTACGGGCCTGCGAGGCTGGGCAGGACCCCGGCTGCCCGCTGATTCAGGCGCTGTCCGCCGCCCCCGTTTCGCCGGCCGGGCGATCAGCCCAAACGGGCCCGTAACCACAAGATGGGGGCGTTGCGGGGCAGGCTGTGCCAAAACTCGCCGGCCGCCCTGGCGTGGACGCCGCATCGAGCCGGCCGTTTAGGCCGACGGTGTCAGGCGCGCCGGACCGAAGACATTCAC
>JAHUZY010000375.1 GCA_019264505.1 Phenylobacterium sp.
CAGCCGACTGGCGCTCGGCCTCGTCGCGGGCGATGCGGGCGTCAGCCAGGTCGCCCTCGATCTTCGCCGCCCGGGCCTCGATCGCGCCGCCCACCCGGGGCAGGAACAGCTTGGACAGGATGACGTAGAGAATGGCGAAAACGATGAGCAGCCAGAAGATCTGACCCGGCCAGTAGCCGAACTCGAACTGGGGCAGGCCAGACGAGCCGTGCTCGGCGGCTTCGGTGCTTTCGTACAGATCGTGGCTCGGCGTGGTCGGCGGCGTCTCGACGGTCGCCCCGCCCGGCTCGAGCTCTGGTGTGGTCTGGGCCATCAAGGCGCTCCGTTGAGTCTGCTCAGGTCCATGCGGCGTGTGGGCCCTCCGCAGGGCGGGCCATGCGAAAGGCGGGCCGTTCTCCAGCCCGCCCCCCAACGCACGGATAGTCTCGCCTTAGGCGGCGAACAGGATCAGCAGCGCGACCACGAAGGCGAAGATGCCCAGCGCTTCGGTCAGGGCCATGCCCAGGAAGAGCATCGGGCGCTCGCCGGCCGAGGCCGACGGGTTGCGCAGGGCGCCGTTGAGGTATTGGCCGAACATGGTGCCGAGGCCGATACCGGCTCCGATCATGCCCAGCATCGCCAGGCCGGCGCCGATGTACTTAGCTGCAAGGGGATCCATCGAAAGTGCTCCGTGTAAGCGATGGGGTCGGGAAACGGGGTGAGCAGTCGGTCGTGATCAGTGGCTGTGCAGGTTCACGACGTCGTTCAGATAGACGCAGGCCAGCACGGCGAAGACGAACGCCTGCAGGAACGCGACCATGAACTCAAGGGCGGTGATGGCGACGGTGCCAGTCAGGGTGACCAGGGCGCCGACGATCCCCAGCGCGCCGAGCGCGCCGAGCGAGACCACGAAGCCGCCGAAGACCTTCAGGACGACGTGACCGCCGACCATGTTGCCGAACAGTCGAAGGGCCAGCGTCACCGGGCGCACCAGGAAGGAAATGACCTCGATCACCACCACCAGGGGCAGGACGAAGAAGGGCACGCCCGAGGGGACGAACAGCTTGAAGAAGCCCAGGCCGTTGCGGGCGAAGCCGACGGCGATGACCACGGCGATCACCAGGAGGCCCAGGGTGGCGGTCACCGCCAGCTGGGAGGTCGAGGTGAAGAAATAGGGGACCATGCCCAGCAGGTTCATGGCCAGGATGAAGGCGAACAGGGTGAAGACGAAGGGGAAGTACTTCTTGCCCTCGTGGCCGATGATCGAGTCCGTCAGGTTGTGGATCAGCTCATAGAGCATCTCGCCCACCGACTGCAGGCGCCCGGGCACCACGGCGGCCTTGGCCGAGGCCGCGGCGAAGAACAGGGTCACGCTGGCCGCGGCGATGATCATCCACAGGGCCGAATTGGTGATCGAGAGATCGAAGCCCGCAACAGCAGGAAGTTCGAGAACCTGTTGGATCTCGAACTGGTGCATCGGATCGGCCACGCCTCAGTCCCTCTTGTTCTGGCCAGGCCCCGCGGGCCAGCCGTCGTCGTCATCTTCATCATCGTCGAAGGGGACCGAGGAAACCGGTCCGGCCTTCGCCGCCGCCTGCGCGCTCATGCGTCCCGCAGAACGCGAGATCAAGAACATCGCCAGGGCGGTACCCACTAGCACGCCCAGGAGCAAGCCCCAGGGCGAGGTTCCAGCCCATTGATCGAAGAGCCAGCCAAGGCCGAGCCCCCCCAGAACACCCCCGATCAGCTCGGCCACCAGCTTGTAGCCGGAACCGATCGCGCCGGTGTCGAACTTCCCCTTCCGGTCCCGCGCCGCCCGCTGGACATCGACCGCGTCCAGCTGTGCGTCGAGACGTTTCAGCGCCTCGTGGTGCGGATCGGACGGTTGCGACATGAGCGGATGGCGCCTTCCGGGGGCGAGGGCGGCCAGCCGGCGCCCCTGGTTCGATCGCGGCGGAACCTAAAGGGGCGAGGGTACAGCGTCAAGGCGCTGGCGCCTGTGTCTAATTGTTTGATTTGTCTTGAGTATCGGCTTAGCCGCCCGATTCGGCGGCCGCGGCGCCTATTCCGCGGCCAGGGCCTCGGCCTGGCGAAGGTCCACCGAGACCAGTTGCGACACGCCCCGCTCGGCCATGGTCACCCCAAACAGCCGGTCCATGCGGGCCATGGTCACCGGATTGTGGGTGATGGTGATGAAGCGGGTCTCGGTGCGGCTGCGCATCTCGTCGAGCATGTTGCAGAAGCGGTCCACATTGGCGTCGTCCAGGGGGGCGTCCACCTCGTCCAGCACGCAGATGGGCGCGGGATTGGCCAGGAAGACCGCGAAGATCAGGGCCGCCGCCGTCAGCGCCTGCTCGCCGCCGCTCATCAGGCTCATGGTCGCCATGCGCTTGCCGGGCGGGCAGGCGTAGATTTCTAGCCCCGCCTCCAGGGGATCGTCGGACTCCACGAGGCGGAGCTCGGCCTGGCCGCCCTCGAACAGGGTCTGGAAGAGGGTCTTGAAGTGGCCGTTGATCACTTCGAAGGCCGCCGTCAGTCGCTCGCGGCCCTCACTGTTGAGCTCGTCGATGCCCTGGCGCAGGCGGGCGATGGCGCCGGTCAGGTCGGCGCGCTCGGTCTGCATGGTCTCCAGCCGGGCCGCGCTCTCGCGGGCCTCGTCCTCGGCCCGCAGATTGACCGCGCCGATGGACTCCCGCTGCCGCTCCAGGGCGGCCAGATGGGCCTCCATGCCGCCGGCGTCGGCGGGGATGGCTACGGCCTCGTCGGCCAGCTGGCGGGCGAGATCCTCCGGCTCGACCCGGGCGGTCTCGCGAATCTGTTCGGCCAGTTCGGCCAGGCGTTCCACGGCCGCCTCCAGCCGGGCGTCCAGGGCGACCCGGCCTTCCCGGGCCTGGGCGGCGGCGGCGTCGGCGGCCCGCAGGCCCCGCTCGGCCTCGCTGCGGGCGGTCTCGCCGGCCTGCAGGGCGTCGTGGGTCTGGGCCCGGCGGGCCTCGGCGGCGGCGAAGGCGTCCAGCAGGCTGATGCGCCGGCCCTCAAGCTGCTGCGGCGCTTCCCGGGCGAGATCGAGGGCCGTGAGGGCCCGGGCCCGGTCGGTCGCCAGGACCTCCAGGCGGCGG
>JAHUZY010000383.1 GCA_019264505.1 Phenylobacterium sp.
GCCCTGCGCAACCGCCTACTTCGGGTCGGGCAGCCCCAGAACACGCTTGGAGATGACGTTCAGGTTCACTTCGCTGGTGCCGCCCTCGATGGAATTGCCCTTCGAACGCAGCCAGCCCCGGGTCGCGAGAAGCTCGCCGGGCTTGTAGGTCTCGCCGTCCCAGCCCAGGCCCTGGTGGCCCATGGCTTCAATCATCAGCTCCGACCGGTCCTGGGCGAAGCTGGCGGCGGCGTACTTGATGATGGAGACCGCCGCACTGGGGCCATTGCTGGCCTTGGCCTCGGCCGCCGTGCGGCTGATCGTCAGCCCCAAGCACTGCATGTTCATCTTGTTCTGGGTGATCCGGCTGCGCAGATCGGTGTCGGCCAGGGCGCCGCTGGCGTCGAGCCCATGATAGGTCTTGGCCACCTCAGACAGGTCGCCGGCCGTGCCGCCGGCCCCGCCGCCGCCGCCGAAGCCGCCGGAAATATTCTGGCGCTCGTATTGCAGCAGGCGCTTGGCGATCTCCCAGCCGCCGTTGACCTTGCCCACCAGATTGCCCTTGGGGATCTTCACATCGGTGAAGAAGGTCTCGCAGAACGGGCTCTCGCCGCTGATCAGCTGGATCGGGCGGGTTTCCACGCCCGGCGTGCGCATGTCGATCAGCACGAAGGAGACGCCCTCGTGCTTCTTGCTGGTGTCGGTCCGCACCAGGCAGAAGCACCAGTCGGCCTTGTCGGCATAGGAGGTCCAGATCTTCTGGCCATTGATCAGCCAGTGGTCGCCCTTGTCCTCGCAACGGGTCTGCAGGGAGGCGAGGTCAGATCCAGCGCCCGGTTCGGAATAACCCTGGCACCAACGGATCTCGCCCTTGATGATCTTCGGCAGGTGTTCCTGCTTCTGCTCTTCGTTGGCGTATTCCAGCAGGACAGGCCCCAGCATCCAGACGCCGAACGAGGCCAGCGGCGTACGATAGCGGCCAGCGCTCAGCTCCTGGTCCAGGATGCGGGCCTGGGCGGGGCTCAGGCCCCCGCCGCCGTACTGGGTCGGCCAGGTCGGCGCGGTCCAGCCCTTCGCGCCCATTTTGCGCATCCAGGCGATCTGCAGGTCGTCGGAGTCGAGAAAGGCCTGACCGCCCCACATCGCTTCAGGATCGACCTTGGCTTTCGGGTCGCGCAGCTCAGCCGGATAGTTGGCCTCCAGCCAGGTGCGGACGTCGGCCCGGAAGGTGTCGAGGTCTGCGCTGCCGAAGTCGGCCATAGCTGTCTCCCAATGATGGAACCGGATTTTGCGCGCCACATTAGCGCTGAGCGGACGTAGGGCAAGCCGCCTTGCGAACACGTGTTTGAAGCCTCATCGGCGCCGTCCTTAACGAATCCGGTCTATATACGGGCCGACTCTTCATCAGGACGCTCTGCTTCATGAGGCTCTTGCGCGAACTGCGGCCCGCCGGCCTGGCCGCGGCCCCGCTGACGGGCGCCATCCTCACCCTGGCCGCCGGGGTCATGCTGGTTGTCTCGGCGGCTACGCCCTCGGTGCCGAACCGCTTCCTTCTGCTGGCCGAGCTGGCGCCGGTCATCCTGATCGAGCTGTCCCACTTCCTGTCCAGCGTGCTCGGCCTGATCCTCATCTTTCTGGCCTTCGGCCTGCGCGCCCGTCTGGATGCGGCCTGGATCGCCACCATGGTCGCCCTGGCGGTGTCCCTGCCGCTGACCCTGCTCAAGGGCATCGTCTGGGAGGAAACCGCCTGGCTGGGCGCGCTGCTGCTGCTGCTGGCCCCCTTCCGCGACGCCTTCACGCGGGAGGCCCGCCTGTCGCGGATGGAGATCACGCCGGGCTGGCTGGTCTCGGCCGCCGCCCTGGTGCTGGGGGCGGGCCTGCTGGGCCTGTGGTCCTTCCAGAACGCCGACTACGGGCATCGCAGCTGGATCAGCGTGATGGTCGAGGACGACGCCGCCCGCGCCATCCGCGCCTGGGTCGGCGCGGCCCTTGGCCTGATCGCCTTCGGGATCTGGCGGCTGTTCGCCTCGGCCGCCACCCCGCGGGTGGTCACACCCCACGATCAGGACTTCCAGCAGGTCCGCGCGATCCTCGCCTCGGCCCAGGCGGCCGAGCCCGCCTCCAATCTGGCCCTCCTGGGGGACAAGCGGTTTCTCTTTTCCCAGAGCGGCGAGTCCTTCCTGATGTTCGGCGTTCGCGGCCGCTCCTGGATCGCCCTCGGCGCGCCGGTGGGCCGCCGCGACGAACGTCTGGAGCTGTTCTGGCGGTTCCGGGAGATGGCGGACGCCCATGCTGCGCGACCCGGGATTTACGCCCTGGGCGCCGACGATCTGCCCGAGGTGGTGGAGCTTGGCTTCTCCCTGCAGAAAATCGGCGAGTCCGCCGTCGTGCCGCTCGAGACCTTCTCGGTGGAGGGCCGCAAGCGCGGCAATCTACGCCGGGCCTGGCGCAAGGCCGGGGAGGAGGGCGCCACCTTCGAGGTGCTCAGCCCTGCGGAGGTTCCCGCGGTGCTCGACGAGCTGCAGCAGATTTCCGACGAGTGGCTGGACCATCACGCCGGCGGCGAAAAGCGGTTCACCATGGGCGCCTTCACCCCGGCCTATGTGGCGGAGTTCCCTATCGCCCTGGTGCGCCAGGACGGGCGGATCGTGGCCTTCGCCACCCTCTGGACCACCAGCGGGCGCACCGCCTTCTCCATGGATCTGATGCGCTACTCCGACGCCGCGCCGAAGAACATCATGGACTATCTGTTCGTCGAGCTGATCGCCTGGGGCAAGGCCCAGGGCTATCAGGCCTTCGAGTTCGGCATGGCCCCCCTGGCCGGCCTGGAAGACCGTCCCTTCGCCCCGATCATGTCCCGGGTCGGTCGTCTCCTCTATGAGCGCGGCGAGGAGATCTACAATTTCCAGGGGGTGCGCCGGTACAAGGACAAGTACGACCCCCTGTGGCAGCCCCGCTATCTGGCGGCGCCGCACAAGTGGGCCATTCCTCTGCTGCTGGCTGATGTGGGCCTGTTGTCCTCCGGCGGCATGGCCGCGCTGGCCAAGCGACCGCGCAAGACTGAGCCCCGTCCTGAGGGCGCTGCGGTTGAGGCCTAGAAGCGCGTGGGGCCCGTGGAGACCCCCATCAGATTGACCAGGTGGACCAGCACCACGATCAGGCCGGCCGCCCCCATCAGCATGATGAATCGATAGGGGACCAGCCGCGGACCCCGCCGGAAGTCCGGCGGCCGCGCGCCCATCCAGCCGCAGAAGACGGTCAGGGCCAGCAGGGCGGCGCCGAGGGCCAGGGTCACGGTGAGGTCCATGTGCGACGCCGTAGCGCAGCGGCGGGCCGGGCGCAAACAGCGCCGTTTACCCTTCGTTAACCCTCTCGCCCCCTGTTGCAGGCTAAGGGTTTCCGCGTGCGGCCCGTCATCCACAGCTCATCGCGGCAAACGCTATATCTAGCGTTAACCTTGCGTTTACACCCCAAGGTTCGGTGGCTAGCGTCGAATCGCGGGGTAGGAGATCGATTCGAATGACGGCGGCGACGCCATGGAGCGTCAAGGGCATTGACCCGAAGGCTCGGGAGGTCGCCAAGGACCTCGCCCGACGCTCGGGCATGACCTTGGGCGAGTGGCTCAATCGAATGATCCTGGACGATGAAGGCCCGGAGGACGCCGTCTCAGAAGCTGATATCGCACGTCGACCCACCCCCCTGTATTTCGAAAGCGCCCGCCGCACCGACGACGCCCCCACCCGCGTCGAGGCCGCCGAACATCCGGCCGACGAGATGGGGCGGATCGCCCTGGCGCTCGACCGTCTGAGCGAGCGACTGGAAGTTTCGGAGAGCCGCACGGGTCTGGCCGTGTCCGGCGTCGAGCATTCGGTGCGCGCCGCCCTGGCGCGGATCGAGGCCGCGGAACGCGAGCACATCGCCGTGGCCGCCCGCTTCGAGGGCGCCGTGGAAGGCGTCTCCAGCGAACAGGCGCGCATGGCCGAACGGCTGCGCCGGATGGAGGCGGAGGCCGCCGGTCCCCGCTCGGCCGAGGCTCTGCGCGCCCTGGAGGGCGCCGTCGCCAAGGTCGCCAACCATCTCTATGACGGCGAGACCCGCACCCGCGAGGCCCTGGGCGCCATCGAGGCCCGGGTGGATCGGGTGGAGGCTCAAGGCGGCAGTGAGTCGCCGGGTCTGATCGAGGAAGTCGTCGGCCGCGTCTCGCAACGGC
>JAHUZY010000488.1 GCA_019264505.1 Phenylobacterium sp.
GTCCTCGACCTTCTGCGTCAGGCGCCTGAGCCGCCTGTCGCGCTCGCCGGTCCCATCGGCGCCGACGACCTTGTCGCCGAACTGCTGGCCCACGCGGAGCGGGAGTCGGGTCATCTCAACCGGCCGATCGAGATCAATCCCCTTTGGACGCTGACGCCGGTCCGCCGGGATATTCCAGCGGAGTGGGCCACAGCCCAGGCGCAGGGCGCGGTGGAGGCCTGGATCGTCGGCCTCTCGCCCACGGATCCCCGCTACGGTCGTCTCGCGGCGGCGCGGCGCGACTATGCGGCCAAGGTCGCCGCCGGCGGCTGGGGGACCTTGCCCGCCACGGGCGCCCTCCGTCCAGGCGATGTCGGACCCAAGGTCGAGGCCCTGCGCGCGCGGCTGGAGGCGGAGGGGTTCGAAGCGCTGGCTGGTCCGGCCGAAGCGGACGCGGCGACGGCACGGTCGCCGCTGGTCTATGACCTGGCCCTTGAGGCGGCGGTCCGCCGCTATCAGAACCTCCGCGGTCTGGAGCCCGATGGCGTGGTCGGTCCGGCCACTCTTGCGGCGCTCAACGTCGGCGCCCAGGCAAGGCTCTCGCAGATCGACGCCAATCTGGAGCGGTGGCGATGGCTGCCCCGTCCGCTGCCCGCCACCCGGATCGAGGCCGATGTCGGCGCGGCCCGTGCGGCGCTGTTCATCGAGGGCGCGGCCGTCCTGGACATGCGCATCATCGTCGGCTCGGCGTCCAACAAGACGCCGATGTTCGCCTCCGAGATCGAGACGGTGGTCCTCAATCCCCCGTGGAACGTGCCGTCCTCCATCGCCCAGGGCGAGATCCTGCCCCGGGCGGCGCGGGACCCGGGCTATCTGGCGCGCAACAACTTCATCTATCGGGATGGCCGCCTGCAGCAGCGGCCGGGACCCACCAATTCCCTGGGCCAGGTGAAGTTCGACATGCCGAGCCCGTTCGGCGTCTATCTGCACGACACGCCGGGCCGCGCGGCGTTCGCCCGGCCCATCCGCACCCTCAGCCACGGCTGCATGCGCCTGGAAAAGCCCCGGGAGCTTGCGACCCTGCTGCTGGCCAGCCAGGGGTGGACACGAGAGACCATCGACGCCGCCATCCTCCAGGGCGACACCCGGCGGGTCGATCTGGCGCGGCCGCTTCCGGTGTTCGTGGTCTACAACACCGCCCTGGTCGACGAAGATGGCCTCCATCTCCTGCCCGATCCCTATGGCTGGGACGCCCAGCTCATCGCCGCCGTGGAGCAGCGGACGCTGGCGCAGCTTGACCGCGACATGGCGCCGCCACAGAGCGAATGCGCCTCCTCAGCAGACTAAGGCCTGCTAGGCTCAAGCGGTCAGGAGAAGTCCCATGTCTCTGAACCGACGCGTCCTCCTCGGCGCCGCGCTCACCTTGCCGATGGCCGCCCCAGCCCTGGCCGCCAACCCTGCGCCCCGCAACCTGTCGGTTTTGAACCTGCACACCGGCGAGCGCCTGGCGGCCACCTACTGGGAGGCCGGCGCCTATGTGAAGGACGCTCTGGCCGGCCTGGCCAAGGTGCTGCGCGATCATCGCACCGGCGAGACCCACGATATGGCGCCGGGGCTTCTCGACCTTGTGGCCAGCCTGCAAGCGGAGTTCGCCGCCCAGCCGGTGCAGGTGATCTCCGCCTACCGCTCGCCGCGCACCAATGAGGCCCTGCGTCAGTCGGGCGGCGGCGGGGTCGCCAAGCGCAGCCTGCACATGGACGGCCTGGCCATGGACATCCGCATGCCCGGCGTCGACCTCGCCAGGTTGCGGGACGCCGCCTGGCGTCTGCAGGCCGGGGGCGTCGGCTACTATCCAGGCTCGGACTTCGTCCATGTGGATGTCGGCCGCGTCCGGCGCTGGAACGGTTGAGACCTTAGCCCGCGCGGTTGCCGCCCGGCGGGCTTCCGCGATATGCCCACTCCCGAAAACACATCCGGGAAAGGGACGCGCCGATGACCACCGAAGAACTCATGGCCCAGAACTTCGGGACCCTCTCGGCGCTGATCGCCGCGCAAGGCCGTGACCGCCCCGGCCATCCCGCCCTGGTGGATGGCGAGCGCACCCTCGACTATGCCGGTCTGAACAGCCTGATGGACCGCATCGCTGCGGCCCTGCAGCGCGATGGCGTGGGCGCCAATGAGGCTGCCGCCATCTGCGCCACCACCTCGCTGGAATATGCCGCGGTCTTCATGGGCGCCCTGCGGGCCGGGTCTGCGGCCGCGCCGCTCGCGCCGTCGTCCACGGCCGACAGCCTGGTGATGATGCTCAACGACTGCGGGGCTAAGGTCTTCTTCCTGGACGAAGGCGTCGCCGCCCTGCTGGAGCCGGTGGCCGACCAGATCACCGCCAAGCGCGTGGCGCTCGACGGCTCCTCGGCCGGGGTCGCTTTCCAGGATTGGCTGGCGGCCGAGGGCGCGACGCCCGAGGCTGTCGAGGTGGGGCCGAACGACCCGTTCAACATCATCTATTCCTCGGGCACCACCGGCACGCCCAAGGGCATCGTCCAGCCGCACGCCATGCGCTGGGGCCAGGTGCGGCGTGGGATCTACTCGGTCGATGCGGTGACCATGATCTCCACGCCGCTCTATTCCAACACCACCCTGGTCAGCTTCCTGCCGACCCTGGGCAATGGCGGCACGGCCGTCCTGATGCCGAAGTTCGACGCCGAGAAGTTCCTCAAGCTGTCGGCCAAGCACCGGGCGACCCACGCCATGCTGGTGCCGGTCCAGTACCGCCGGATCATGGAGCGGGCCGACTTCGACTCCTATGACCTCTCAAGCTTTGTCCTGAAGTTCTCGACCTCGGCGCCGTTCTCGCCGGAGGTAAAGGCCGATGTCCTGAAGCGCTGGCCAGGCGGCCTGATCGAGTTCTACGGCATGACCGAGGGCGGCGGCTCCTGCATGCTGGTGGCCCACGAACACCCCGACAAGCTGCACACCGTCGGCCAGCCGATGAACGGCCACGACATCCGGCTGATCGACGAGGACGGCAAGGAGGTCCCCCAGGGCCATGTGGGGGAGGTGGTCGGCCGCTCGGGCGCGATGATGGTCGGCTACCACAACCAGCCGGGAAAGACCCGCGACGCCGAGTGGTACAGCCCAGACGGCCTGCGCTTCATCCGCACCGGCGATGTGGGCCGCTTCGACGAGGACGGCTTCCTGACGCTCATGGACCGCAAGAAGGACATGATCATCTCGGGCGGCTTCAACATCTATCCCAGCGACATGGAGCTGGAGCTGGCCAAGCATGAGGACGTGCTGGAATCGGCGGTGGTCGGCGTGCCGTCCGACCGCTGGGGTGAGACGCCGGTGGCCTATGTCACCCTGCGTCCGGGCAAGACGGCGAGCCCGGACGACATCAAGACCTGGCTCAACGCCCGGGTCGGCAAGACCCAGCGCCTCGCCGACGTGGTGCTGATCGACAATCTGCCCCGCAGCCACATCGGCAAGGTCCTGAAGAAGGACCTGCGCGACAGCTATAAGGGACCTGCGCTCAACGCCTGAGCGCAGGTCGCCTCATGGGGGCTAGTCCCTCGGCTTGCGGGGCTTGCCCGGTCCTTTGGGACCCTTGGGCGCGGTGGGGTCCCAGGGCTTCTTGGGACCCTTGGGGCCGGAGAAGCCTGCGCCCGGCGGGCCGGAACGGGGGCCCTTGTGCGGCGGCCCGTCGCCCCGGGGGCGATCCCGGGG
>JAHUZY010000490.1 GCA_019264505.1 Phenylobacterium sp.
ATTTCGAAGCTCCAGCGACACAATACGCTGCAGCGCCGTCTGGCCGAGCTCGGCAGCCATCTCGGCTATGGTTCAGCCATTGAGGTGGCCACCGGCTACCGCAGGTACGTGCAGACCGGGCGCTTTGACGTCGCATGGACGCGGCCCGGTGCTCAGCCGCCGATTATCTTCGAGATCGACAGCCGCTGGCGTCACGAGTCGCTCCTCAAGCTGGGCCGGGTCGGCGAGGAAGCCCAGAAGCTCTGGATCTACTACGGTCAACGGCCCCGGCCGCCTGAACCCACCGAGCCTGGGCTTCGGCGCCTCAACATCCTGAGGATCGGGCCCTGGCGTCTGGGCGTGAAGGAAGGACGCCGGCAACAAGTGATCACACCCGGTCAGTGGCCCGAGGCGCTATTTCCCCGGATGGCCAACCATCACTGCGGCTAGCCTAGTCCAACCCGATAATCGCAGCGCGAGCGGTGCGGCCCCGAGTTGGCTGTGAGGCAAGCGCAGCAACCCGCCCCATGCCGGGCGCGCAGAGCGATCTGACGAACGAAATCCCCCCACTCCCAACTCACCCAGTCCAGGCAGAATTTGATGATCTTAAGAACCCCGTATCCCGACCCCAACGACCTCGCAGATGTCGAGGCGTCCGCCAATCGGCTTGCGGCCAGCGGGCTTTCGCCGTCGGAAGCCTACGCCTTCGCGGTGATCGTCAAGCGCAGCAGAGAGGAGGACTTCGATGGGGTCCGCGCGCGAGATGAACTCCGACGCGCGGGCTATCCCGCACCCCAGGCCGACGCCATGGTGCACGAAGTCTGTCTCTGGCGGACAGCCGCTGGCCTCGGGAAGAAACGCCGCCTGCCAGTCGCGCTGGCCAGACCACAGGCGTTCTTGTTCGGTTAGCTTCGCCATCTGAGAACGGAGGGGGGCGAGCACTTCAATCCGGCGCGCGGGGACGCCCATTGGAAGCGGAGCAGGCCGGGGTTGGACAAATCGACTCTGCCTCGAGGGCGCAATGCCTCGTGCGCTAGTTTTCCGCACGGTTTGGCGGTTTCGCCGAAGTTGGTTCATGGCGGCGAGCCGGGGCTAGATCGCCTCCCATGCGGACTCCAGGCGGGGCAGGCGGGCCTGAATCGCTGCGGCGATGGAATTATGGATCGGCTCAGGAAAATCAGGGGGCATTTTCTGTAGCGCCTGGGCCGCTGCGTCCGGCGCGGCCGTCAGCACGTCCTCCAGGACCTGCCGGATGACAGCCGGTCCCAGGCCTGCGGCCTTGGCGGTTTCGACGAAGTGTCGGCCGTGAATATCCAGGATCTTGTAGTGGGGGTTAGCGCCCAGCGACATGGCCAGGGTGAAGCCCCTGTGTGGGATGCGCTTGGCGTCGAACGCCGGCTGGGCGCTGAGGACATCGTAGAACGGGGTGAGCTCGAAGCGACCGCCCGGACGCAGGAAGATGCTGAAGTTCTTTGCATGCCCATCGGTGGCGCCCATGAGCCAGAAGATGATCTGGCTCTTGAACACCTTGGCCTGGGCGGCCAGGGGATCGTCGCTCTCCTGAAGCTTGGTCAGGATGTCGACAACACTTGGGCCCCCGTCGCGTTGGTACTTGCGGCTGGATGGGACCGACAGCGCCTGGCAGAAGTCTTCCTGCGGCAGACGCAGGATGTGGTCGCCCCCCCGAGGGCGGCGATCAAAGCGTTCCACCACCAGCACACGTCGTGCGCCAAAGGTGGCGATCTCGGTCCGTGCGACGGGCAGGCCGAAACTCTCCAGCAGGGTCAGGCAATAGTGCTCGTTCTCGACGCTGTCGCTGAGATCGATCACCCCTGACGAGGTCGGAATCTCTCCGAGCTGAGGCTTGAGAATATGCGTGGTCGGCGTCGTTCCGATCGGCCGCATCCATTGGCCTTGGTGACGAAGAAGCGCTGTCTTCTCCTGGGCGCCGGCGACCGATATCCGGAACTCCTGCTCAGGGTCTATGCCAAGGGGCGCCCGGGCCAGGTTGGCCAGCAGCGCCTCGATCTCCGCGTCGCTGATCGGTGTCCCCTCGGTGGGCTGTAATGCGTCCGCCCCGTCCCCTTCGGGAATGAACTGCATCGCACCTACGCAATCGCGTCCGATCTGAGCGAGCAGGCTGTAGACGTCAGCGCCCCCTGCGCCTGTGCGCTCGGCGACTTGTCGGCGAACATAGGGGTTGTCTGGCAGGAGGTTGTCGAACACGGCGACGACGGCCTCTCCGCGCCACGGGGCGTTCTGCAGAGGCAGGGAGAGGGAGACCGGAAAGGCCGGCGCCCAGGCCAACCAACCGGGGTCGTACTGGAAGCTTATCGCGCCGCTGGCCTGTTTTTCCAATCGACCGCAGAGACGGTTGTTGATCAGCACCTTCAGGGGGGCGTGGGCGCGACGACGGGGCATCAGAAGATGTCCTCGATGTCGGCCGTCGAGCTCTGGCTGCGCGGTTCAAGGGTCATTTCAAGCCCCAAGGCGGCCAGCACGTCGAACAGGGTGGAGAGCTTCACGCCGCCTTGGCCGGTTTCGATCTTCGAGATCATCTCCTGGCGCTGGCCGGCCAGTTGGGCGAGCTGCGTCTGGGTCAAGCCCTGCTCCAGGCGGAACCGTTGGATCAGGCGACCAACCTGGCCGGACGAACGAGCGATCGTGAGGGGCATGGTGGCTATCCAATTATGCCGTAAGCGGCATATGCAGAGTTTATGTGTTTTTTGGCATACTCCTAGTTTATGCGAAAATCAACATAAGATGCATTTATGTGGGTTGTAGCATAATCGGGCATGACTTGTGCTGAATTGACGGGCGCCCGCGCCAGGTCCGCTTAATCAACCAACGAAGGCAAAGGCGGCTAAACTCTAGCCGTCAGGGGATTGCTGGTAGGCGCGCGGGTAGGGCCGAGATCAAGTGATCATAACGCATTAATTTAGCGGTATAATTTGCTGACATTTCGAGTTCTGCCGGGCCCACCAGCGGAAGTATTCGCTAAGAATTCGCTTGTCATCCGGCGGCGTATCGGCCAAGCCGATGTTCTCAGTTTACACTAGCGTAAATCGTACGCAGATAAAGTGAACGATTCGGGCGCTCGTTCTTCTGTTTATCCGCCGCGGTGGTGGCAGCTATGTTTGCGGGTCGCGCCGCGGGTACGCGTCATCGGGCTTGTTTTGCTCTTCGATGATTAAATGAGCGATTTTAGATCGCTCCTTCTGATCTGTCGTGCGGGCGAGGAGTCGCTCGAAGTGCTCGATGTTCAGTCTTTTGAGCTCGTCGGGGGACACTGGCGCCTCCTTCGCGCAGGAATCTCGAGTTCAACTAAAAGACATGCCATCAGCGACAATTGCAACTGAGCCGAGCATGCCTCGCGCTGGAGCGCCTCTCGCCTCGCATCGAAGACAGCTTGTCTGTTCCAGGGTTTTGACGTCTTCGATTCAGCGGCCGCCGAACTCAATCGGGTCGCCATTGACGTCGAACGCGGCGTACCGGCCCACGCCACCGATGTGAATTGCGTCGACCATGCCCTGCAACGCCTTCTCGATCTGCGCCTGGGTCGGCGGCTTTCCGCCTTGGCCTCCAAGGGCGGCAGCGAAGACGACCTGCCACGGTGGACCGGCGAGCTTGGCCTCCGCAGCCAGATCGGAAAAGCCATTGAGGTCAGACGGGGCCTTATCGACGCACATCAGTGGCGCAAGCGTACCGCCGACGCCTGCCAGAAAGCGTTCGCGCTGGGCTTCTGTTGCGTCGGCGGGCAGCTCAGCGGACGTGAACACAAACAGCAGTTGTTGAGGCTCAGGCTGGCTGGCGGCGACCTTGAGCAACTGGTCGAAATGCGAGTCTGTCATTGGGTGCTGTCCTACGGCTGTTTTTATGCGCCCTGTCCGAGCGGGACC
This sequence comes from Phenylobacterium sp., assembly GCA_019264505.1. Taxonomy (GTDB): domain Bacteria; phylum Pseudomonadota; class Alphaproteobacteria; order Caulobacterales; family Caulobacteraceae; genus Phenylobacterium. Next base: position 3,879 of record JAHUZY010000490.1, read on the forward strand.
CTATACCTTCGTGGCCCGCAGTATTCTCTCGGCTAGGCGCATGGGCGAAAATTGTTGAGGGTTGTGGCCGCTGATCCCACTGGTGGCTGGCGTCTCCGTCCCGAGGAAGAGATCAGCGGCGAGGCGCCCAGCTGCAGGCGCGGTTTGGACCCCATATCCACCAAGCCCGGCGAACCAGAAGAGGTCCGGTGCTCTGAAGTCCCAGCCGATCACCGGCAAGCGGTCCGGGGCAAAGCTGCGAAGTCCGGCCCAGCGGTGCTTGATCTGTTGCGGTTGGTAGCCCGTCGCCTGTTTCAGCCGGGCCACCGCCAGGGCGACGTCACCCGTTTCGGGCTGCGCGTCGGTTGGGGGCGATGGGGTCTCGTCACAGGGCGAGACCAGCAGATTCTGGCCGTAGGGCCGGAAATAGAAGCGGTCCCCTAGGTCCTTGATGATTGGACCGGCCAGCACCTGAGGGCGGGGCTCGGGCGGGTCCACCAGGACGACCGTGCGGCGATAGGCGGTGAGCCCCAGGGGCGAGAGACCGAGCGTGGCTGCGGTTTCGTCAGCCCAGGCGCCTGTGGCGTTGACCAGGGCTGAGCAGCGAAGCTCCTTGTCTTCGATCCGCAGGCGCCAGACGGCGCCGTCATGCCCGAGGATCTGCGGCCGCACGCCCTGTCTCAGCCCTGCTCCCTGGCGCACCGCCGTGGCGATCAGGCTCTGGTGCAATCCGACGGCGTCCAGCTCTCCGGTTCCCGTCTCCAGCCAGGCTGACCTGAGGCCCTGGGTCTTGAGCATGGGGCTCAAGATGTGGATCGCCGCGGGGCTGACGGGCAGGGCCGTGGCGCTGGGCGCGGCGCTTGGCCGGCGAGAGACATGCAGGACGTCGCGGGGGGTCAGCAAGGGCGCCACCTCGCCTGGCGGCGCCTCGAAATAGGGCCGGCTGGCCTCGGCCAGGGCGGCGATGATCGGCCCGCCATAGGACGGAATGAACATGCCGGTGGAGCGACCGCTGGCGTGGTGGCCGAGATGGGCCTCCCGTTCGAGGATCAGGAGGCTGACCCTGGGGGACAAGGCCGCGGCCAGGGCGGCGCCAGCCAGACCGCCACCCAGGATGATGGCCCCATAGACCGTGGACGTCACAGGGCGGCGGCAAGACGCATGCCCGCCGCGCCCTCCAGATAGCCATCGACCAGGGGACCTGGAAGATCGCAGGCGCGGAGCTGCGCCAGCAGCCGCCCGCGGTTCCCGGTCTCGAAATATCGTCCATAGGCCGCAATGACGGCGGACATGTCGCACAGATGGGGCGACAGCCGCACGGCGCTGATTCCGGCGGCCAGCAAGTCATCGGGGGACGCCGAGAGGGTGTGGACGCCGTGAGACAGGGTCTGAATGCCGTTGATGCTCAGGAATGGCTCGCCCTCAATCGTGGACACCGCCTGACCGTCAGGGTCGCGATCGCAGACAAAACGGCAGGTGTCCTTGGAGAGACCCGCCTGTCGGGCGTGATGGCAGCGCGCCGAGAGCGCCAGGGGTAGGCGACCAAAGCCGAACAGCTCAATCTGGAGATCAGGGCAGGCGCGGTGGATCTCTCCGATGGCGGCCAGGGACAGCTCGATATTGGGGCACAGGCGTTCACAGCCGCGATCGACCAGGAACCGGGCGGCCGAGCCGTTGTAGATGTTGAGCAACGGCCCCGCGACGAAGCTGCGGCCCGCTGGCAGCAGACTCAAGGCGGCGATGTCGTTGAGCTCCAGCAGGGGGGGCTCATCCTGCTGCGTGATCCCCTGAAGCAGGCGTCGGTCCCTGGGGGTGGCGATCAGGCCGAGGGTGGACCAGACCACCTCCTTGCCGGCGTCGCGCAAGACGTCTGCCGCCGCCAACAGGGTCGCGGCGGCCAGCGGCTCGCGCTTTCCGCACACGACCTCCCCGAGATAGACCCGGCGGACCAGGGGTTCGCGGGACATCCGCTCATAGAAGCCGGCGATATCCTCCGACGCCCAGTTGAACAGCAGGGGGCCCAGGGTGATCTCGAGGCTCATTTCACCGCCACCGCTTGTTGTAGGCGCCCTGGGCTCGCGC
>JAHUZY010000045.1 GCA_019264505.1 Phenylobacterium sp.
TTCCAGGCCCTTCTCGACGACTAGGCTCGCCTAGACCAGTTCGGACGGCTTGATCCCCAGCTCCTTGAGCAGGGGCTCGGCATAGTCCACGCGGCCGGTCATGGACTTCGCATCGGCCTTGGCCAGCTGATAGACGGCCTCGGCGATGAACTCGATGGGCTGCACCCGGTCCTTTGTCTGTTCGTTGATCAGGCCATGCACGGCGACGCCGGGGGTGTCCACCAGGCCCGGCGAGACCACATTGACCGCGATCCCGTCCCCCTGCACCTCGGAGGCCAGCCCGGTGGTGAACCGCTCCAGGGCGGCCTTGCACAGGCCATAGACCGTGCCGCCGCGGCCGCCGGTATAGGGCTGCTTGGGGTGGATGCCGGCGGGCGAGGAGATGTTGACGATGGAGCCCCAGCCCTTGGCGCGCATGCCGGGCATGACCAGCTGGGTCAGGTGGAAGGGCGCATAGACCTGCACCTCCATCATCAGCTTGAAGCGCTTTTCGGTGAAGTCCTGGACCGGCATGAAATAGGTGATGGCGGCGTTGTTGATCAGGATGTCGATGGGGCCAAAGGCGGCCTCGGCCTCCTCCACCAGCCGTTCGCGCTCAGAGGCCTGGGCGAGGTCGGCCTTGACCAGGACGGCCTCGGCGCCGGCGGCCTTCAGGCGCTCGACCGTATGGGCCAGGGTGCCGGGCAGGCGGCTCTCGCCCTCCTGGGCGGTGCGGGCCGAGACGACGACCTTGGCGCCCTCCATGGCCAGGCGTGCGGCGATGGCCTCGCCGATGCCCCGGCTGGCCCCGGTGACCAGGGCCACCTTTCCCTTCAGGGTTCCGTTCGGATTAATGGTCGCAGACATAATGAATGATCCTCCCATGACTTTTTTCTTATGGGAGGAAGCCTCGCGCCTTTGGGCCGGGGCCGCAAGCCAGACCGGACGATAGCCCCACGCCCCGTTGACTCCACAAGGCGTGGCCCGTATATGCGCCGGCTCTGTTGGTAACCCTCTGAAGGACGGCGCGCGGCGACGCGCGATGACAAGCTCATGAAGGTCAGAAGCTCGCTGAAGTCGCTGAAGACGCGCCACCGCGACTGCAAGCTCGTTCGCCGCAAGGGCGTGGTCTACGTCATCAACAAGACGGACCCGCGCTTCAAAGCCAAGCAGGGCTAAGCGCGGCCGGCGCCCGGAGATGCCCAAGGCGGTTCTCTGGGATATCGGCAATGTCGTGGTCCGCTGGGATCCACGCACGCTCTATGCGAAGATCTTTCAGGAACCGGCCGAACTGGACCGGTTCCTTTCGCATGTCTGCACCATGGTCTGGCACGTGAACCACGACCTGGGCGTCACCTTCGCGGAAAACCGCAAAGGCCTGATCGAGCGCTTTCCCGAGTACGAGGCCGAGATCCTCGCCTGGGAGAGCCGGTGGTGGGAGATGTTCTCCGGAACGATTCCTGAGACCGAGGCCGCCATCGAGGCCCTGAACGCGGCTGGCGTGCCGCAGTTTGGCCTGACCAACATGTCCCACGAGGTGTTCGACGGGGTCATCGCCATGAGCCCGGCCTTTGCGCGCCTGGAGGGCTATGTGGTTTCGGCCGAGGAAAAGCTGATCAAGCCTGATCCGCGCATCTACGCCATCGCCTGCGAGCGGTTCGGCCATGCGCCCGGCGACATCCTGTTCGTGGACGACAGCGCGGCCAATATCGCCGCGGCGAAGGCCTTCGGCCTGCAGACCCACCATTTCACCGACCCGGCCGCCCTGCGCCCGGCCCTTGAGGCCCACGGGCTGCTCTGAGGACCTGCGTCCTGCGGCCCCAAACCGGCCTCTGACGGATTTCGTTCGGCGCGGATGCGCGGTAGGGTCCGCCGCTTCAAACCACCCTCGACTCGGAAGACGCGTTTCCCATGGCTGACGACAGCGCCCACCTCGACATCCTCAACACCACCGCCCAGGGGCAGCTGAAGAGCATCATCGAGCGCATCGAGCGCCTGGAGCTGGAAAAGTCCGAGGTCGCCGAACAGATCAAGGAAGTCTTCGCCGAGGCCAAGGGCAACGGCTTCGACGTCAAGGTGCTGCGCAAGGTGGTCCGCCTGCGCAAACAGGACCGCGCCAAGCGGCAGGAGGAAGAGGCCATCCTCGACCTCTATCTCTCGGCGCTCGGAGAGATTTGAAGCGCAAGGCTCCCCCAGATCCAAGGGCCCAGGCCAAGCGGGCCGCGCTGAACGCGCTCAAGCGCGCCCGGCGTGAGGCCGCGCGCACCGGCGTGGAGCTCTCCGAATGGGAGGGCGAATTCCTGGGCTCGGTGGAAGATCGGGTGAAGACCTACGGTCGGGCCTTCGGCGACCCCGAAAAGGGCGCGCCGGGCCAGGCGCTCTCAGCCCTGCAGCACCGCAAGCTCAAGGAAATCTCGGCCAAGGCCAAGGGCGAGAAAAAGCCCATGGTCAGGCGGGGCTTTGGCCGAAAGCCGCCTGAGACTGACGATTAGCGCCGAGATCTTCCTCGCCGCCGGCGCGTCCATCCCCACCGCCGTCATCCTGGGCCTTGTGCCCAGGATCCCTCTCGACGCTTGCGCCTGCCCTCGACAGGGATGCTCGCCACATGGGCGAGCATGACGAGAGCGGGGATGAGGAGATCGGGGATGTCGGGATCGGGGGTTTCGGGGCTCAGCCTTCAGGCCGCTTCGGTCTCGCCGTCTTCGGCGCCGCCGATCACCCCGTCCAGGCCCTGTTCGCGGACCTTGCGGTAGAGGGTGGAGCGGCCGATCCCTAAGCGCCGGGCGACCTCGCTCATGTGGCCGGCATAAATTTCGATGGCCAGCTGGATCAGGTCCCGCTCGATGTCCTCCAGCGTGCGCAGATGGCCGCGCTCATCCAGAATCCGCACCGGCGCGTCCTTGGGCAGTTCGGCCATCAGTTCGCGGGCGGCCTGGGGCGAGATGGCCGCGGCGGCCAGGGGGGCGGGCTCGGCCTCCGGCGGCGGCGCGACCACCCCGGAGATGGCCGGGAAGTCGAAGGGCTGCAGATAGGGCGAGTCCGACAGGACGATGGCCCGATAGACCGCGTTCTCCAGCTGGCGGACATTGCCTGGCCAGTCGTGGGTCAGCAGGTGCTGCAGGGTCTCGGGCGCGCAGCCCACCACCTTCTTGCCCTCCTCCACATTGAAGCGGCGGATGAAGTGCTCAACCAGGGCCGGGATGTCGTCCTTGCGCTCGCGCAGGGCCGGCGCCTCGATCGGGAAGACGTTGAGGCGATAGAACAGATCCTCGCGGAACCGCCCTTCGGCCACGGCCAGGGACAGGTCGCGATTGGTGGCCGAGACAATGCGCACATCGACCTTCACCGAGCGCTTTGACCCCACGGGATCGATCTCGCTCTCCTGCAGGGCGCGCAGCAGCTTGACCTGCATGTCCAGCGGCAGTTCGCCCACCTCGTCGAGGAACAGGGTGCCGCCATTGGCCTCCTGGAACTTGCCCAGATGCTTGTCCGTGGCGCCGGTGAAGCTGCCCTTTTCGTGGCCGAACAGGATGGATTCCACCAGGTTCTCGGGCAGGGCGCCGCAGTTCACGGCGACGAAGGGCTTGCCGGCTCGGTCCGAAGCGCCGTGCAGGGCCCGGGCGATGACCTCCTTGCCGACGCCGCTTTCCCCGGTGATCAGGATCGGGATGGTCGACTTGGCCGCCCGCTCGCCCATCCGCTTGACCAGGGTCATCGGAGCTGACGACCCCACCATGTCGGCGAAGGTGAAGCGGCCGGTCTTGTGCTTTTTCAGGCGGTCCACCTCGCCGCGCAGGTCGCCCATGGAGAGCGCATTGCGGATGGAGACGATGATCCGTTCCGGGCTGGCCGGCTTGACGAAGAAGTCGCAGGCGCCGGCCTGCATGGCCTGGACCACCGTGTCGATACTGCCCTGGGCCGTGACCACGATCACCGGCTGATGGAAGCCGCGGGCGCGCATCTCCTTCAGGGTGTCCTGGCCCGAAAGGCGGGGCATGACCAGGTCCAGCAGGATCAGGTCGACCCGGGCGCCGGCCATCAGATGGGCGATGGCCGCATCGCCGGACTCGGCATGCGCCACAGCGAAGCCTTCGCGCTCCAGGACGGCCTGGATCAGCCTGCGCTGGGTCGGATCATCATCGACGACAAGGACCATCTTGGTCATTTGAAGACACCACCTGTACCGGACGCCCACCTCTCCGGGCGGGGCTCATTTGTCACGGATTGATACAGGTCGCCGGTAAAGGCGGGGTTTCGCAGACCTGAGTCAGGGGTTAACGGCGAAGGCTTGACCATGGGCCGGCGCGGGTCCCTGATGAGCCTCCCTGGGGAGGGACCGATCATGTTCGTGGGCCATTACGCCGCCGCTATCGCCGCCAAGGCGGTCGAACCCCGCGGGCCGCTCTGGGTCTATGCGCTCGCCGCTCAGCTGGTGGATGTGGGCTGGGGCGCTCTGATCATCACCGGGGTGGAGCGATTCTCCGTCGATCCGGACCTGCCGGGCAGCGCCCTGGTGCTCGAGCACATGCCCTATACCCATTCCCTGCCCGCCGCGGCCGGATGGTCTGTGCTGGGCGCCCTCGCCGCGCGGCTCGTCCTGCGCCTGCCCTGGGCGGCGGCGGTGATGGTGGGGGCTGTGGTTTTTTCCCACTGGCTGCTGGATTTCCTGGTCCACCGTCCAGACCTCGCCCTGTGGTTCGGCGGGCCCAAGGTGGGGCTTGGCCTGTGGGACTATCCCGTGCCGGAACAGGCCGTCGAGATCGGCCTGATCGCCATGGCCGGCGCGGCCTGGGCCTGGAGCCGCGGCCGTCAGGGTCTGGGTCCGGTTTCCGCCCCGGCCTTTATCGGCTTCCTCGTCGCCCTGCAGATCACCGCCATGCTGCTGCCGGCCGATGGAAACCCGGTGGGGACAGGCGTCTCGGCCATCGGCGCCTTCCTCGCCGTGACCCTGGCGGCGGCCTTCGCCGACCGGCCGGTCCGCAGGTCATCCCACTAAGGCCAGGATTGCCGGACCGCCCGAGGGGGCCATACTGAATCTCAAAAGGCCGGACACACGGCCAGGCCGGGGAGGGCCGCCATGAAAACCAAGTTCACCCTGATCGCCCTCGCCTGCGCCGGCCTGCTCAGCGCCTGCCAGGAGGGGGGCGGCGCCAAGGACGTGGATCAGGCCCGCCTGGAAGCCGCCGAGACCAACGCCGAATGGCTTTCCTATGGCCGGTCCTATTCCGAACAGCGGTTCAGCCCGCTCACCCAGATCAACACGGAGTCGGTGGGGGAGCTGGGCCTGGCCTGGTCCTATGAATTCGACACCGACCGCGGCCAGGAGGCGACGCCGATCATCAAGGACGGCGTGCTCTACACCACCACGGCCTGGTCCAAGGTCTATGCCTTCGATGCGGCCACAGGCGCGCTGAAATGGTCCTATGACCCCAAGGTGGCCGGCGAAAAGGCCTTCGACGCCTGCTGCGACGTGGTCAATCGCGGGGTCGCCGTCTGGGGCGGCAAGGTCTATGTGGGCGCCCTCGATGGCCGCCTGATCGCGCTGGACGCGGCCACCGGCGCAGAGGCCTGGTCGGTTCAGACCACCGACACCGCCAAGCCCTACACCATCACCGGCGCCCCGCGGGTCATCAAGGGCAAGGTGCTGATCGGCAATGGCGGCGCGGAATACGGCGTGCGCGGCTATCTGTCGGCCTATGACGCCGAAACCGGCGCCATGATCTGGCGGTTCTTCACCGCCCCCAATCCCGACGGCCAGCCCGATGGCGCGGCGTCTGACGCCATCCTGGCGGAAAAGGCGGCCGGCACCTGGTTTGGCGAAGGCTGGAAGGCCACCGGCGGCGGCGCCACGGTCTGGGACTCCATGGCCTATGATCCCAAGCTCGACCTGCTCTATGTGGGGGTCGGCAACGGCACGCCCTGGAACCACGAGAAGCGCTCGGACGGGAAGGGCGACAACCTCTTCGTCTCCTCCATCCTGGCGCTCAAGCCCGACACCGGCCAGTACGTCTGGCACTATCAGACCACGCCGGGCGAGAGCTGGGACTATACCGCCACCCAGCACATCATCCTGTCGGACCTGACCATCGAGGGTCAGGCCCGCCAGGTGCTGATGCAGGCGCCCAAGAACGGCTTCTTCTATGTGCTGGACCGGGCCACGGGCGAGCTGATCTCGGCTGAGCCCTATGTGCCGATCACCTGGGCTACCGGCGTCGACAAGGCCACGGGACGACCCATCGAGGCGCCGGGCGCCCGCTATCGCGAGGCGCCCTCACTCCAGATTCCTGCGCCGTTCGGGGCCCACAACTGGCATCCCATGGCCTTCAATCCGCAGACGGGGCTGGTCTATATCCCGGCCCAGGTGGTGCCCTTCGCCTATGTGAACGACGCCAATTATCGCCATCAGCCCGGCGCCTGGAATGTCGGCACCGACTTCCTGGCCAACGCCCTGCCCGATGACGCCGCCCAGCTGGCGGGTCTGAAGGCCATGGTGAAGGGACAGCTGATCGCCTGGGATCCGGTGGCTCAGAAGGCCCGCTGGACCGTCGAACATCCCTTCTTCTGGAACGCCGGCGTCCTGACCACGGCCGGGGGGCTGGTCTTCCAAGGGGCCGCCGAGGGGACCTTCTCGGCCTATGACGCGGCCACCGGCGCCAAGCTCTGGTCCTATGAGACCGTGAACGGGGTGATCGCTCCGCCCTCCACCTATGAGATCGACGGCGAGCAGTATGTGGCCCTGATGGTCGGCTATGGCGGCGCCGGCGCCCTGTCTTCGCCCGCCCTCTTGCCCGACCGCTCGCGCCTGCCGGGCCGTCTGCTGGTCTTCAAGCTGGGAGGGACCGCCACCGCGCCGGCCTATGACCTTCCCGAGGTCGAGCCCCTCGACCTTGCGGGTGTGAGCTCTCGGGGGAACGCCCGGGCGGGCTTTGCGAGCTTCCAGCAGTATTGCCAGGTCTGCCATGGGGCCAACGCCTCGGGCCGCTACCTGCCGGACCTGAAACGCTCGCAGATACTGCTGTCGGCGGAGAACTGGTCGTCGGTGGTCATCGACGGGGCCCTGGCGCCCCGGGGCATGGCCAGCTTCTCCCGTTTCCTGTCGCCCACCGAGGCCGAGAACATCCGCGCCTATGTGCTGGCCGAGGCTCGGAAGGGGCCGACCCCGTCCCTGGCTGTGGCTGGAGCGAAATAGGGGCCGACGAGGGATCGCCTTGGCTGGCGCCTAGCTCGGATCGCTGAGCGCGGCCTCGAACTGTTTGGCGATCCAGTCGGCCTGATCGGTCGTCAGCACCAGGGGCGGGGCGATGCGGATTGTGTTCTCGTGGGTCTCCTTGCACAGCAGGCCGCGCCGCTGGAGGTTCTCGCAGACCCGCCGGGCGCCGCCGGCGTCGGCCTGCAGTTCGACGGCCAGCATCAGGCCCCGGCCGCGGACCTGTTTGATGGCGTCGTGCCGGATGGAGGCCAGGGACATCTGCAGGCGATCGCCGACGCGGGCGGCGTTGCCGATCATGTCTTCTTCCACCAGCACCTTCAGGGCGGCGCGGGCCACGGCGCAGGCGAGCGGATTGCCGCCGAAGGTGGAGCCGTGCTCGCCGGGCTTCAGCACGCCCAGGACCGCGTCGTTCGAAAGCACCGCCGAGACCGGGTAGAAGCCGCCGGACAGCGCCTTGCCCACCAGGGTGAGGTCAGCCTCGACGCCTTCGTGCTCCTCGGCCAGCAGCTTGCCGGTCCGGCCCAGGCCCGTCTGGATCTCATCCAGGATCAGGATGACGTCATTGCGGGTGCAGAGCTCCCGGGCGGTCTTCAGATAGCCGGCCGGCGGGATGATGACCCCGGCCTCGCCCTGGATCGGCTCAACCAGAAAGGCGACGGTGTTGGGGGTGATGGCCGCCTCCAGGGCTGCGGCGTCGCCGAAGGGCACGACCTTGAAGCCTGGCGCGAAGGGGCCAAAGCCGCCGCGGGCCTGCGCGTCGGTGGAGAAGCCGACGATGGCCAGGGTCCGACCGTGGAAGTTCTCCGAACAGACGATGATCTCGGCCTGGCCGGCCGGCACGCCCTTGACCTCATAGCCCCACTTGCGGGCCACCTTCAGGGCGCTTTCCACGGCCTCGGCGCCGGAGTTCATCGGCAGCGCCCGGTGGGAGCCGGTCAGGGCGCAGATCTCCTCATAGAACAGCGCCAGCTGGTCGTTGCGAAAGGCGCGGCTGGTCAGGGTCAGCTTGCCGGCCTGCTCGGTCATCGCCGCCAGGATCTTCGGGTGGCAATGCCCCTGATTGACCGCCGAATAGGCCGATAGCCCGTCCAGGTAGCGCTTGCCCTCCACATCCCAGACATAGACCCCCTCGCCGCGGCTCAGCACCACGTCGAGCGGCTTGTAGTTGCGCGCGCCCAGCCGCGCCTCGGCGGCGATATAGTCCTGCGGGGTCGAGAGGACGGGGCGGTCGAGAACGGATTGGTCGGTCATGGGAGGCCTCATTCAGCCGCCGCAAGCGCGGCTTGGGGGTGAGAGGTGAGGTCCAGGCGCAAGCTCATGCAGAAGGCCGCCCCGCCGGACATGATGCAGGGGGAGAGATCGACCTCGACGAGGCGGTAGCCCCGGGCCGCGAGCGCCGTGCGCAGGCTTGGCGGCGCCTTGGCCATGATCACGGTGTCGCCCAGGTTCACCGCATTGACGCAGAGCGCCTCGGCCGCGGCCCGGTCGGTCTCGATCAGCAGGTCGGGGGCGACCCGCTCGCGCAGGGTCATCAGGGCCCGATCGGTGAAGGCCGGTGGGTAGTAGAGGATGTGGCCGCCATCCAGCGGGCGCATGCAGGTGTCCAGGTGGTAGAAGTGCGGGGTGGCGAGCTCCAGGGCCACCACCTCCTGGCCGAAGAAGTCCGCGTGGGCCTTGAGGCCCGCCAGGGTGGAGCGCTGGCCATGGCCGCCCCAGAACCAGCCGCGGGCGCGGTCCCACAGGGCGTCGCCGGCGCCTTCGTGGATGACGCCGGGGGGAAGCTCGGCCACCTCGTGCAAGACGCCCCGGTCGCGCAGGGCGTGGAAGGCGGTCAGGAACGGCGCTTCTTCGCCGCGACGCTCGGGGTGGGCGAAGCGGGCCATCAGCGCGCGGCCGTCCAGCACGGTGGCGGCATTGGCGGGGAAGACGAGGTCGGGCAGGCCGGCCTCGGCGGGGATCATCTCCACCTTGCCGCCGGCCGCCTCGATGGCGTGGCGCAGGGCGTCCGAGCCGGCCGCCGCCCGGGCGCAGGCGCTGGCGTCCGCTCGCCAGAGGACGGGGTCCATCCACGGGTTGATCTGGTAGCTGACCTCGAAATGCGCCGGATCGGTCATCAGATAGTGCGGGGTCGCCATGCGCGCCTCCCTCAGAATGTCACGGTTGCATCCAAGGATGAGGCGCGGCGGTGCTAGCGAAAAGCCGCAGGACTTGTAGAATCTGCCGATATTTCTGCCGTTATGGCGCCCCTGAGTGACGATCTGACATGGATGAGGTCGACCGCCAGCTGCTGGCCCTCCTGCGCGCCGACGCCCGCGCTTCGGTGGCGAGCCTGGCCGAGCGCCTGAAGGTGTCCCGCGGCACGGTGCAGAACCGGATCGACAGGATGCGCCAGCGCGGGGTGATCCAGGGCTTCACCGTCCGCACTCGCCCCGATGTCGAGGCCCAGAGGGTGCGGGCGGTCATGACCATCTCGGTGGAGGGCGAGGGCAGTCCGCGGGTGGTGCGCGCCCTGCAGGGCTTCGCCGAGGTGGTGGCGGTCCACACCACCAACGGCCGCTGGGACCTGGTGGCCGAGCTGGACACCGACAGCCTGGCCGCATTCAGCGCGGCCCTGGACGAGATCCGCTGCATCCCTGGCATCGCCGCCACCGAGACCTCGATCCTGCTGGCGACGACGCGGCTGTAGATTCTTGGGCCAAGGGGAGGTGGCGGCTGGCGCGTGGCGTGCTTAGATCGCCTCCATGAACGCACCGCTCAAGACCGACACCCTGCCCGAATGGCGCCTGGACGACCTCTATGCCGGTCGCGACGACCCGCAGATCGAGGCTGATCTGGACAAGGCCCGCAAGGCGGCCGCCGAGCTACTGACCTATCAGGGCAAGCTGGTGGCCGCGCGCGGAGAGCCCGAGACGCTCGGCCGGCGGCTGGACGAGACCATCGCCCTCTATGAGGTGGGGACCAACGCCCTCTATGGGGTCGGCGCCTATGCCTCCCTTTCGTCGAGCACCGCGCGGGACAATCCGGCCTGGGCCAAGTTCGAGGGCGACTTCCGCACCAAGGCCGCGGTGATCGGGGCCGAGACCCTGTTCTTCACCCTGGAGATCAACCAGCTGGACGAGGCCGAGCTGGACGCGGCCCTGGCCGCCCATGCGCCGGCCAGGCGCTGGCTGCCCTGGCTGCGCCGGGTGCGGCTGTCGCGGCCCCACGAGCTGAGCGCTGAGCTTGAGCGCCTGATGATCGACCGGGGGCCGGGGGTCGCCAACTGGGTGCGCCTCTACGACGAGACGCTCGCCAAGCTGACCGCCAAGGTGGGCTCCGAAACCCTGACCCTGCCGGAAACCCTCAACCGCCTGTCGGACCCGGACGGGGCGCGGCGCAAGCAGGCGGCTCAGGGCCTGGCCAAGGCGCTGGAGGCGCGGACCTCGACCCTGGCGCTCTGCCTCAACACCCTGGCCTACGAAAAGCAGGTGGACGACCGCTGGCGGAAGTATCCGAGCCCGGCCGCCTCCCGCCACCTGGCCAACGAGGTGGACGCCGACGCCGTCGAGGCCCTGGTGGAGGCCGTGACCGAGGCCTATCCCGCCGTCAGCCATCGCTATTACGCCCTGAAAGCCAAGGTCATGGGCCGCAAGAGCCTGGACTACTGGGACCGCAACGCCCCCCTCGATGCGGCGGCGCCTCGGACCTACAGCTGGCCGCAGGCCCAGGAGATGGTGCTGGAGTCCTTCTCCGCGCTCGCGCCCCGGTTCGCCGACACCGCCCAGACCTTCTTCACCCAGCCCTGGATCGACGCCCGCCCGCGGGCCGGCAAGCAGTCGGGCGCCTATTCCCACCCGGTCAGCGCCGACCGCCACCCCTATGTGTTCATGAACTATATGGGCGAGCGCCGGGACGTGCTGACGCTCGCCCATGAGCTGGGCCACGCCGTGCACCAGACCCTGTGCGCGCCGCTGGGCACCCTGCTGGCCGACACGCCCCTGACGCTCGCCGAGACCGCCTCGATCTTTGGCGAAGGCCTGGTCTTTGAGCGCCTGATGGCCGGCGCCACCGACGCCGAGCGCCGCGGCCTGCTGGCCGGCAAGATCGAGGACGGGCTGAACACGGTGGTCCGCCAGATCGCCTTCCACAAGTTCGAGACCGCCTTCCACGCCGCCCGCCAGCAGGGCGAGGTCTCCGCCGAGGAGATCTCGGCCATCTGGATGGAGGTGATGGGCGAAAGCCTGGGGCCGGCCATCAAGCTCAACGCTGGCTATGAGCACTACTGGGCCTATGTCAGCCACTTCGCCCACGCGCCCTTCTATGTCTACGCCTACGCCTTCGGAGACCTGCTGGTGCGCGGCCTGATGGAAAAGCGCCGGGAGGATCCGCAGGGCTTTGCGCCGCTCTATGAGGATCTGCTCGCCGCCGGTGGCTCCAAGACCTATGTGGAGGCGCTGGCGCCCTTTGGCCTCAACCCGCGGGAAAAGGCCTTCTGGGCCGCGGGCATGACCCAGCTGGAACGTCTGGTGGACGAGTTCGAGGCCCTGGTCTGATCCTGGGTCGGTGAAGGGGCGAATCTCGCCTCAAGCCTTGTCATTTTTCAAACGGGCGTTAGTCAGCAGGGCATGTCCGATGATCTGACCCCCCTGCAGGCCGCCGTCGTCCCGGACGGCTATGTGATCAACCTCTGGCAGCGCGGCTTCGGCCGCACGGTCGGCCCCTTCTATTCCAAGCGGGACGAGGCCAATAACGAGATCATGGCCTTCCGGGTGGAGGAGCATCACGCCAACGGCATGAACAACTGCCACGGCGGCATGCTGATGAGCTTCGCCGACATGGCCTGGGGTCGGGTGATCTCCAACCAGCGGGAGATCGGCTGGGTGACGGTGCGCCTGACCACCGACTTCCTGTCCGGCGCCCAGATGGGCGACTGGGTCGAGGGCGGCAGCGAGATCGTCTCCGAGCAGGACGACATCTTCACGGTGCGGGGCAAGATCTGGTGCGGTGAGCGGCTGCTGATGACCGGCTCCGGCGTCTTCAAGGGCCTGCGCAACATCAAGCGGACGCCGGGCGATCGCCAGGCGCGGCAGGCCTGAACCCATGACCGACCAGAGCAAGACCACCCCCGCCGTCGCCACTGCCGAGTTTGATGACGACCGCCCCATCCCCTCCAAGCCCGGCGAACTGCCGCCGGAAATCCAGGCCCCTCTGGCGCCGTTCAAGGGCGAGAAGCCGCCGGCCCCGGCCTGGTTCGAGGCGGTCATCGCCAAAGAGCCGCAGCGCAGCTTCGTCACCTCGATGGGCGCCCAGATCGAGGTGCTGACTTGGGGCGAGGTGGGCACGCCCGGCCTGCTGCTGGTGCATGGCAATAGCGCGCATGCCGACTGGTGGAGCTTCATCGCCCCCTATCTGGCCGAGGACTACCGGGTGGCGTCGATGTCGCTGGCCGGCATGGGCGCCTCGGACTGGCGCGAAACCTACGCCTTCCAGGATTTCGCCGAGGACGCCGAAGCCGTGGCGCAGGCCACAGGCCTCTATGAGGGCGGCCGCAAGCCCATCTATATCGGCCACTCCTTCGGTGGTTCGCAGGTCTTCTACGCCGCCAGCCGCCACCCCGAACGCATGGCCGCCGCCGTCCTGGTCGACACCGGCTTCGGCGGACCGCCGCCCAAGGAGCGCGAGGAGATGGAGCGCCGCATGGAGCAGGTGCGCAACATCCCCACCGCCGACCGTCCCAAGCGGGTCTATGCGACCCTGGAACAGGCGCTCGCCCGCTTCCGCTTCATGCCGCCCCAGGCGGCCGGCCATCTGTTCGTCGCCGACTTCATCGCGCGCAAGTCTCTGAAGCGCGCGCCGCTGGAGGATGGGTCGGGCGAAGGCTGGACCTGGATGTTCGACCCGGCCATGTGGAACAAGCTCGACCGCAGCGCCATGAACGCGCTGGTCACCGAGGGTCCGCCCAAGGTCGAGGTGCCGGTGGCCCATATTCATGGGGAGCAGTCGCCGGTCATCGCGCGGCGTCAGGACAGCCGTCCCAATCCCCTGCCGGCCGACATGATCGAGATCGCCATCCCCGAGGCCAACCATCACGTGATGGTCGACCAGCCCCTGGCCCTGGTGGCCGCCCTGCGCACGCTGTTGAAGACCTGGCCGTCTTGAGCCGGCGCGCGCACTCGTGTAGCACCGCTGTCAATCAGCTTCCGTAAGAGAGAGACCCGGCCGCCATGGGCGAACAGGCTTCCGACTATCACCGCGGCGAAATGGAAATCCAGGAACAGCTGGCCACCTATGACCTGTTCATGGGCATGACCAAGTGGGGCTCCCTGGCCATCGTCGCCATCCTGCTGCTGTTCATCGTTTGGTTCTGCACGCCGGGCGGCTTCATGGCCGGCCTGATCTCGGCCGCCGTGACCGCCGTGATCGGCTTCGTGCTGCTGCGCGAAAAGCCCGAGCAGGCGCACTAAGCACGCTCTAATCTCCGGCCAACTGGTCGCCGCCCCCGTCCTCCGACGCGGGCGGCGTTCGTGTGCGCGCCACAGTCGCCGGCCGTCAATCAAACATCTGTTTGGAAATCGCTGATCGATTTCTGGACAAGGGGCCACTGACATCCCTAAGGTCCGCCGGCTTTTCCGACCGGGGGGACCTCGACCATGGCCGTCATCGCCGTCACCAAGGAACGCCGCGACGGGGAGACCCGCGTCGCCACGACGCCGGACACGGTGAAGAAGCTGATCGCCGCAGGCTTTGCGGTATCGGTGGAAACCGGCGCCGGAGAGGCCTCCTCCTATCCGGACGCCGACTATGCCGCCGCCGGCGCGGAGCTGTGCGGCCTCGACGCGGCGCTGGCCAAGGCCGACATCCTGTTCAAGGTGCGCGGACCGACGCCCGAGGAGATCGCCGGGCTGAAGGCCGAGGCGATCGTCGTCGGCATGCTCAATCCGCACCAGGACAAGGCGACGCTTCAGGCCCTCAGCGCCAAGGGCGTCAGCGCCTTTACCATGGAGTTCGTACCGCGGATCACCCGGGCCCAGGTGATGGACGTCCTGTCTTCCCAGGCCAATCTGGCCGGCTATCGCGCGGTGCTGGAAGGCGCCAACGCCTATGGCAAGGTCCTGCCGATGATGATGACCGCCGCCGGCACCGTGGCTGCGGCCAAGGTCTTCGTCATGGGGGCTGGCGTCGCCGGCCTGCAGGCCATCGCCACGGCCCGGCGCCTCGGCGCGGTGGTCACCGCCACCGACGTGCGCCCTGCGGCCAAGGAGCAGGTTGAAAGCCTCGGCGCCAA
Organism: Phenylobacterium sp.; assembly: GCA_019264505.1. GTDB lineage: Bacteria > Pseudomonadota > Alphaproteobacteria > Caulobacterales > Caulobacteraceae > Phenylobacterium. Next base: position 14,454 of record JAHUZY010000045.1, read on the forward strand.
GTTCATCGCCGTCGAGGATGAGGAATTCAAGGCGGCCGAAACCGCCGCCGGCTACGCCAAGGAAATGAGCGCCGAATACCAGGCCAAGCAGGCGGCCCTGGTCTCCGAGCACATCCGCAAGCAGGACATCGTCGTCACCACCGCCCTGATCCCGGGCCGCCCGGCCCCACGGCTGGTCAGCGCCACCCAGGTGGCCTCCATGCGTCCAGGCTCGGTCATTGTCGACCTGGCCGTCGAGCAGGGCGGCAATGTGGAGGGCGCGGTGGCCGGTCAGGTCGTGGAGACCGGCGGGGTCAAGATTGTCGGCTACGCCAATCTGCCCGGCCGCATCGCCGCCGACGCCTCGGCCCTCTACGCCCGCAACCTCGCCGCCTTCGCCGGCCTGTTCTTGGCCAAGGACGGCGCCTTCGCCCCCGACTTCGAGGACGAGATCCTCAAGGCCGCCCTGGTGACCCCGGGGCGGGGCGGTGGTTCACCCCGCCCTGGCCAGCTGACCCGAGATCAAGAGAGGACGCCCCCCATGGAATCTGTCGATCCCACCGTCTTCCGCCTGGCGATCTTCGTGCTCGCCATCTTCGTCGGCTACTACGTGGTCTGGAGCGTGACGCCGGCCCTTCACACCCCGCTGATGGCCGTGACCAACGCCATCTCCTCGGTGATCATCGTCGGCGCCCTGCTGGCCGCCGCCGCCCATGGGGCGGAAGGCGCAGGCCTCAGCGGCAGCGTGATGATCTCCAAGGGCGCGGGCGCCCTGGCCGCGGCGCTGGCGGCGGTGAACATCTTCGGGGGCTTCCTCGTCACCCAGCGCATGCTCGCCATGTACAAGAAGAAGCAGAAGTAGAGCGGGCTGAAGGGGCACGATCATGAACGCCAATCTCGCGGCCATTCTCTACCTCGTTTCCGGGGTTCTGTTCATCCTGGCCCTGCGCGGCCTCTCCAGTCCTGAGACCAGCCGGGCGGGCAACCGCAACGGCATGATCGGCATGGCCATCGCGGTCGGCACGGTGATGGCGACCCTGCTGGGCCAGGGCGCCCTGGACGGCCTGACGCTCGCCCTGATCTTGGGCGGCGTGGCCATCGGCGGCGGGATCGGGGCGGTGATCGCCCGCAAGGTGGCCATGACCTCCATGCCCCAGCTGGTGGCGGCCTTCCACAGCCTGGTCGGCCTCGCCGCTTGTCTGGTGGCGGTGGCGGCCATCTATACGCCTGAGGCCTATGGCATCGGCGTGGCGGGCGAGATCCACCTGATCTCCCTGATCGAGCTGTCCCTGGGCCTGGCCATCGGGGCGGTGACCTTCACCGGCTCGGTGATCGCCTTCGCCAAGCTGAACGGCAACATGTCCGGCGCGCCGATCCTGCTGCCGGCCCGGCACCTGCTGAACCTGGCCATCGCCGGAGGCATCGTGGCCCTGGTGGTGGTGCTGGTGATGAGCGGCGGCGCGGCCGTCTGGGCCTTCTGGGGCATCTTTGCGCTGGCCCTGCTGATCGGGATCACCCTGATCATCCCCATCGGCGGCGCCGACATGCCCGTCGTCGTCTCGATGCTGAACTCCTATTCGGGCTGGGCGGCTGCGGCGCTCGGCTTCACGCTCGAGAACACCACCCTGATCATCACCGGAGCCCTGGTGGGTTCTTCGGGCGCGATCCTGTCCTACATCATGTGCAAGGGCATGAACCGGTCCTTCATCTCGGTGATCCTCGGGGGCTTCGGCGCCGACGACAGCGCCGCGGCCGCCGGCGGCCATGTGGAGACCCGGCCGGTCAAGCAGGGCTCGGCCGAAGACGCCGCCTTCATCATGAAGAACGCCAGCAAGGTGATCATCGTGCCGGGCTACGGCATGGCCGTCTCCCAGGCCCAGCACGCCCTGCGTGAAATGGGCGATGTGCTGAAGGCCGAGGGCGTCGAGGTGAAGTACGCCATCCACCCCGTCGCCGGCCGGATGCCGGGCCACATGAACGTCCTGCTGGCCGAGGCCCAGGTCTCCTATGACGAGGTCTTCGAGCTGGAAGACATCAATTCGGAGTTCTCCACCGCCGATGTGGCCTTCGTCATCGGCGCCAACGACGTCACCAACCCGGCGGCCAAGACCGATCCCACCTCGGCCATCTACGGCATGCCGATCCTCGACGTGGAGAAGGCGCGCACCGTGCTGTTCGTGAAGCGGGGCATGAGCTCGGGCTATGCCGGGGTCGATAACGAGCTGTTCTTCCGCGACAACACCATGATGCTGTTCGGCGACGCCAAGAAGATGGTCGAGGGTATTCTGAAGTCGCTCTAGGGACGCTTTCGGTCGTCTCATGGTGAACGGCCTCTGAATGCGGCGGGCGCGCCCAATTGTCGCTGTGGCGCGTCTGCGCGATCTCTCGAACATTCATTAACTGACCCCGGCTATGACCGCAGGCGCAGACCTGGACCTTGAGCGTCCGGGCCGCGCCGCGCCGATAGAAGAGTCGGGACCTACCATTGACTGAAGCCGTCACCGCTCCCCAGGGCGGCCTGCATCGCCTGGGGATCGCGCTGTTCGGCGCCGCCCTGGCGCTCTGCGCCATCACCCTGGCCCATGCAGCCCTTCCCCGCCCCGAGCCCGAGGCCGTCACCGAGGCGGTCCCCCCGAGCGCGCCCGAGCGCGTCGTGCTCGTGGCGTTTCAGTCTCCGCTCCCCGGCCACGCCATCAACTCGCCCTTCGGTCTGCGCCAGATGCCCTGGGAGGACGCCGGCCGCCTCCATGCCGGGGTCGATATCGCCGCCCCCTTCGGTGAGCCGGTCCTGGCCGCCGCCGATGGGGTTGTGACCCGGGCGGGCGCGTCTCCGGGCTATGGCCGTATGGTCGAGATCACCCATGCCGAGGGTCTGGTGACCCGCTACGCCCACCTGGGCGCGCTGACGCCGGGCCTGAAGCGCGGCCAGAGGATCAGGGCCGGCCACGCCATTGGCGAGGTGGGCTCCAGCGGGGTGTCCAGCGGACCCCATCTGCATTTCGAGATCCGCGACCGGCAGGATCGGCCGCTCAATCCGCTCTACTTCCTCGGTCGCCGTTTCGCCGAGGCGGAGGATCTCCCGGTCCAGGCCGCCGCCAAGGTCTCCCCCAAGGTGCGTATGGCGCAGGTCTCGACCATTCCGGACTCCAAGCGCAGCCTGATGGTCGCCAAGGGTCTGATCGAGGCCGGCGACTGAGCCTCAAAGCGGTTCCACGCTCGGCTCGCGGCTGATCTGGCCTGTGGCGGCCTCGAACCGCGCCTGGACGAGGCTGCGTGAAGAGACACCCTCCATCATCAGCCTGACCTGATCGTCGTCCGAGATCAGGATCGGCAGAGCTTTCCGTGCGGCCGGCGGCAGGGCGGCCAGCCGTTGGCGCGCCTCAGGGGCCAGGCGGGCCATCCGGCCGGACAGCGCTCCGACCTGCAAGCCTGGCCGTGTGGTCTGCACCTCGAACCGCCCGTCCCAGACCTGGGGCCTGTCCTGTTCCAGCGGGATGTCCGCCAGACCGCCCCGGGCCACCTCGCCGGCTTCCCGCGCCACCAGCAGCGTTTCGGCCCCGGCGACCAGCCGGGCGCCGGCCAGGGTGGCCGTGAAGGGCCGCCCTGCCGC